>JAPLGX010000429.1 GCA_026389925.1 Chloroflexota bacterium | reverse complement strand
GTGGCCCCGGGGCCTTGCGTCACTCCTTGCGTATCAGCACGTTGAACCCCTCTTGTGCGAAGTGCCCATCTGAGATCAGGATGTCGGTGAGGCTCTTGGACCACATCGCGTTCACGATGATGCAGTCGGTGAGGCTGTACTCCTTGTCCGGTCGCTGTCCGTAAAGCGCCAGGCCCGCAAGAAACGAATCGCGCGTCTGCGGTAAAACTTCGACTCGCGGGTCATGCAGAACACCGCGTGCGAACCGAACGGCGGAGCCGCGCAGTCTGGGGCCGAGTGAGGCGAGGAAAGTCAGGACTTCGACCAGCACTTCATCCGTCGTCACAATCCGCAAACCGCCAAGCGATTTGCGGATGACCGTTGCTACCTTGTGCCACTGGTCATTGGGATCGATCAGAGCAACCCAGTACGAGGTGTCCCCGAACGCAACTATCATGGTTCTCTCTTCGGGAGTCCATAAATATAGTGGTCATGGTTGATTGATCCGTCCCGAGGCAGCTTCCGAAGTTCCTCCTCCGGCAGGTCCTTTATGATCTCGTCGATGATGTCAAAAATGGACCTGCCCGGCGGGTCAAGCGAGGTTTTTTCGCCGGACAAAAGGGAGACGCTATCCACTTGAGTGATCTTCCGGATCTTGCCGCCGGGTGAAAAACGGCCGCGGCCCTGCAGGCGGACCTTAAACCTGACGTGTTCCTTCAGCGCGGTAGTGACGATGTCTTCGTCTTCGGGCTTGAAAGGCGCTTCGATTTCCTGCCCGTCGTAAGCGATTAGCGCCACCCGGGGATCCGTTACCCGCGCCATCGTCACCGTCCCGATTATGTCCACCGTCTCTTCCCGTGGTCCCCGCGCCATAAGGCACCCCTACCTGCAATCCTACACGAAAACGCGCGCCCGAAGTGGCACAGACCTCAGTCTGGGTGGGCCTGCCGCTGCCAGTCCGTATCAGAGCTCCCCGCTGAAGGCCCGCCGCAGCAGCACCGCCGGCAGTGCGTTGATGGCGGCAAGCTGCTCCTCCAGAATCTCGGTCGCTCTCCGGGCGAGCGCCATCTGGGACCTGAACTGCTCCGAAAAGGATTCCTGGACTGCAAGCGCGGGAACAGGTACGTGCTCTGCCTGCAACTGGGCGCGCGTGATTTTCTTCATCGAACCGCTTGCACCGCCAGCCTTCTCTTTCCAATAACCGGACACATAGAGAAAGGAAAGGTAAGCGCCAAGAAAACCCGACACCACAGCACCGGAGGCGCGGATGCGGATCGTCAAGTCGGATACGACTACCGGTCGCTCGGACCCCGGAAACAGCGAGGCGCGCCCGACCAGTTCCGGGGTGTTACTCCGAGCCACGAGGATGTCGCCGGACGACGCGATGCAATCGGCTACATCGGTTGCCCGCATGCGCGCCGTTTTGAGCCCTCCCGGCCTGAAGCCGCTCTCCGATAGGCACGCCGTGGTGATCGCCGTGACCAGGGCATCGCCATCGCTCGCCACTGACTTGGCCGGCAGCAATTCGCTGACCTCTGCTAGCCTTCTTCGGGGCCAAGTCGCAACCTCGGGCGCGCTGAAAGTGGCGCGAAGAAACGCCGCGGGGAGGGCCTTGGCGGCTTGCAATTGCGCCTGGGCGGCGACCCGCGCCCGCCCCACCGTGGTCAGCCACTCCCTGAGGATCGTTGCGATCCGCTTCTGCTCTGCTACCGGTGGCAGCGGAATCGACAGCGACTCAACTTCGCGCCTGGTCACGTGTCGCAGTCCCACGGCCCCGTGCGCCCGACCGATCATGGTCTCCAGTTGGCTGTTGACTGCAAAGAGTGCCCACCCCGGATCTATGCGAGAAAGGTCCAAATCGACCCGAAAGATGTGCTGGTTCAACACAGCCCTCTGGCCTTTCCACACGTGCGCCCCGAAGGAAGTGCCTGGCGTTCCCGACCAAGCAAGCAGAAGATCGCCAGGGTTGATGACCACGCGATCATCCAAACTGCCAGTCCAGTAATTGAAGGGCTTGCCGGGGTCGTTGAGATTCTGAATGCGAACAATTGGGACTCCGCTACGGCTCCAGTCTGACTCTCTGTAAGCGTCGCCATTGACCAGCCTGCATAACGCGCCCAAAGGCACGACAGGCCACCCGCGCGGTGAATACTCCCCGTTCCGCTGGTGTGCGGGCGTCATGAGGCGAACAGCCTTTCTTTGGTTTCGAGCAGGACGTCGTGGGGATTGCCGAGCACCTTGAGCGCGGCCAGACCGCCGGCGCGCTTCACCGACGACAACTCGAAGATGTGCGGATTCTCCAGACCGTCGGTTCCGGCCTGCTCGAATTGCTCCGTCATGGCAACCAGCGTCTGGCGCGTCGGCTCCGGCAATGTGCCAAGCCAGGCGGCGTGCTTATAGCCGAAGGCCGCGGCGCGCTCGGCGCGCGTCTTCGATGCCAGCCCATAGCCGAGTTCGGCCAGCACGTCGTATAAGTCGCAGTCGGTCATCTCCTGCAAATTTTGCACCAGGAACGCGGAACGGCCGCCGTCGGGCAAGCCGGCCAGCAGCTCGCGGCGGCACCGCGGCGTCACCCAGCAGGCACGGAATGCTTCGAGCGTCGGCGCCTCCTGTACCAGGCTGGCCGCCAGCCGCGCCTTGTATTCCTCGACGGTCACCGGCATGGCCCGCCCCTCGACGTTGGCCAGGATGTAGCGCCCAGCATCAGTGACGCGCACGTCGAACCCCTCGACCACGATCGTTCGCTCCGGGGGCGGCCCCTCCCCCTCCGGCCTCCGCTCACGCGGCGGGGTCGCCCGGCTGACGAACTCTTCTCCGAACAGCCGCGTGGCGTTGGTGTAGTCGTAAACACGGAACATCAGCTTGTTTGTAGCCGGGTCCAGGCGCGTGCCACGCCCCACCATCTGATAGAAGGCGATCGGGGAGCGCACGTATTTGAAGAACACGATGTTGCGCACCACCGGCACATCCACGCCGGTGCTCAGCAGATCCACGGTAGCGGCGATGAAGTGGTGGCGGGAGCCGCCGCGCAAGTCGTCGATGTAGTCGTCGCCGCCCACC
>JAPLGX010000101.1 GCA_026389925.1 Chloroflexota bacterium | reverse complement strand
CTCCTTGCTGGAGGAGGGCCTGGCGCCGCGCTCGGTTGTCGCTGTCACTTTCACCGAAAAAGCCGCCCGTGAAATGCGCAACCGCATCCGTGCCACCATCAACGGCTGGGTCGGATCCGGGCTATCGCACGCCGATCGCGCCCGCTGGGCGGCGATCGAGGCCGATATCGACACGGCGCGCATTGGCACCATCCACAGCCTGTGTGCCGAGATCATACGCGCTCACCCGGTCGAGGCCATGGTTGATCCGGGCTTCGAAGTGGTCGACGAAGGCCTGGCGGCAGCCTGGAGGGCGCAAGCCGTCGAGGACGCGCTGGCCTGGGCCTCAGGTGAGGTGACTCTGGTTGCCCTGCTGCGCGCCCTCTCGCCGATGCAATTGCGCGCCGGGCTCAGTCGACTGCTCGCCTTCCGTTTGGATGCGGTGGCGGCGTTTTCGGAAGAGGATCTCCTTGCCCGCTGGCAGGCGGCACTGCAGGAGAGACTGTCGGCTTTCGTTTCGGGTGGCCAGGTCGAGGGGGCCATCACAGAGCTGACCCGCCTGAGCGCGAGCCGGATGCTGGAAGCAGATGCCGGCCCCAAGCTGGCTGATCAGGTCGAGCGGTTGCTTTCGGAGTGGCGGCAGATGCGCTTGGACCTTGGGGGCCTCAAACCCGGTGCGGCGGTAGCCCGCCTTGCGGTCATTCGCGAGACCTGCCTCAACCTGCAGCTCGGTAAGAAGGACGGCCAGGCCAAGCCACAGGTGCGGCTGCTCCGGGAGGCGTATGCCTCCCAGGTCGAAATCTGGCTCGGGCGCCCCAAGGACACCCAGTCGCTGACTGCCATGGAGGAGGTACTGAAATCCATCCTGCCCGGTCTGCGCGCGCTGTTCCTCAAGGCTTCCGAGTTCTACGAGCACCTCAAGGAACAGAACCACTCCCTGGATTTCGACGACCTGGAGGATAAGGCCAGCCGTCTGCTCCGACTGGACGCGGTGCGCGTGCGCTGGCGGGCAGAAGTCGCGTCGGTCTTGGTCGACGAATTCCAGGACACGAATGCGCGCCAACGAGGAATCGTGGAAGCGTTGGCCGGCCTACGGGACGGTCAGCACGGCCGGTTGTTCGTGGTGGGCGACGCCAAACAAAGCATCTACCGTTTTCGCGGGGCTGACGTCACCGTGTTTGTCGACGTGGAGCGGGAAGTGCAGGCCGGCGGCGGGCTGGTTCTCCACCTGGCGCGCACGTTCCGGGCGCACCCCCCATTGCTGGAGGTCTTCAACGATCTATTGCCGCGAATGATGGCGCCGCCGCACGACGCGCGCCCGTTCGAGGTGGCGAGGCCTCACGCGCCGCGCCGCGCGAAGATATAGAGCCGCCCTTCCTGGAGGTGATCATCGCCTCCGCGGGCGATGGGGCGCACGCGCGCTCGGTGGCGGCGGCCACACTGGCGCAGCGCCTTGGCGAGCTTCACGAGGCGGGCGCGCGCTGGGACGACATCGCGCTTCTGTTTCGCGCTTCGCCCTCCTTCCCGGATTTCGAGCAGGCTTTGGAAGAAGCCGGCGTTCCGTTTGTCACCGTGGCCGGCGGCGGCTTCTACGACCGGCCAGAGATACGCGATCTGCTCAATCTGGTGCGCGCCATCGCCAGCCCGCGAGACGATCTGGCCATGGCCGGATTGCTGCGTTCGCCGGCCTTCGGCCTCAGCGACGCCGGACTCTTCCGGCTGCGCTGGCCGGCGGCCGGGGGCGGGCCGGTCGGCTACCAGCAGGCGCTCGGCGGGGACCTGACGGCCCTCACCCAAGAAGACCGCGAGTGTGCGGGTCGCGCGCGCTCCGTGCTCGAGCATGTCAGCGCCTTGGCTAACCGGGTGGCCGTCGCGGAGCTGCTGAAGGATGTGCTCGATCGGACACTGTACCTGGCGGTGTTGCGTGCGGCGCCGGGCGGTGAGCGGCTGTATCGTAATGTCGAGAAGCTTCTGCAAGATGCCCACGACAGCGGCATCGTGCGCGTCGAAGATTTCCTCGAATACATCGAAACGCTGAAATCGGTCGGCGCACGCGAGGGCGAAGCCCCGAGTGAGGCCCCGGGCGCCGTGCGGCTGATGACCGTTCATAAAGCCAAGGGCCTCGAGTTCCCGATCGTTGTGCTGGCCGATGCGTCGCGCCAGGCCCCGGGCGAATTCGGGCGCGTCCTCCTATCGCCCGAGCTGGGCGTGGTGGCGCGGCCGGGTCGGCGCACGGATGAGGAGCCAATTGCCTTTCGCCTGGCCAGAGCCGTTGAGCGAGAGCATGAGCAAGCGGAGGAGCGCAGGCTGCTCTACGTCGGCGCGACGCGTGCCCAGGAGAAGCTGATCGTGGTTGGATACCGCGGCCCGCGCCGCGGCGAGTCGTGGCTCTCACTCCTCGAGCAGGCGTTGGAAGAGGCAGGCGCGCGCCCGTCGGCAGGCGGGCCGCCCGAATGGCTGATGCTCCCGGCCAGCGGCGCGCTGGTCGCCGTGCGTGAGGTTCATACCTCTCCACCGCCAGCGGCGCTCCCCCGCACCGCCGGCTTGAGGCCTCCCGATGAAAGCGAGAGGCGGCCGCTCTTTCGTCTTGTCCCCGATGAAGAGGTCGAGGGCACCGACGACAAACCCCAGCCGACGGAGGATGGGCGCGGGTGTCGGCAGAACCTATTCGCCGTGCGTGCCGAGAACGATGCGAAACTGATCGGCCGTCTCGTACACGTTGCTATCCTTCGCTGGTGTTTCCCTGGCCACGTTCGCCTGCAACCGCTGCTCAGGGCGTCCGCTCGAAATGAGGGGATGCTCGATGAGTTGGAGGCTGAACAGCACGTCGCGCAGGTCGTTGAATTGCTCGGACGCCTGCGTCAGGACGCGCGCTGGACGGAACTCGATGGCGCCCGGCGTTACCATGAGGTGCCCTACAGCCTGCCTCAGGGCACGGGCACGACCAGCGGGCGCATCGACCTGCTGGTGCAGCGTAGCGACAGCGTTTGGCAGATCATCGATTTCAAGACGTCCGCCATTCACGGTGCAGATGACTTTGAGACCCAATCGCGGTCGGAATTCGGGCCTCAATTGGCGCGCTACCGCCACGCCGTCGAGCAACAGTTGGGTGCACAGGTCGAAACGTGGGTTTGTCTGCTGAACTATGAAGGGCACCTTGAGTGGCGCCGCGGCCCGTGAAGGAGGAGAGATGAAGAAGACCGAAATCATTCGAACCCTACAAGAGAGCCGGGCCGCCTTCATGGCGGCGATCGACGGACTCACGGATGAGTCTATGCTTACCCCTGGCGTAGTCGGCGAGTGGTCCGTGCGCGATCTCCTGGTCCATCTCACCTTGTGGGAAGCTGGATTGATGACGCTGCTCTTTTATGTCAAAGAGGGACGCAAGCCGCCGCCGGACGAGAATGCAGCAGAAACAATGGATCAAAAGAATGCGCGTTTGCACGCCGAGAACAAGGACCGCCCGCTGGAGGCCGCCCGCGCCAACTTTGCCGCCGTGCGCAAGCAGACGCTGCGCCGCGTGCGGGCATTGACCCGGGCCGAGTTTGAGCAGGCGGACAAGCTTGCATGGTTGGAGGGCGCACCTCTGTCGCAGTGGATCGCCAGCGACACCTTCAAGCACGAAGCCGAGCACCTCCAGCAGATACGCGAGTGGC
>JAPLGX010000038.1 GCA_026389925.1 Chloroflexota bacterium | reverse complement strand
TTGGGTCACAGCCTCGGCTCGCTCATCGCACAGGATTACGTCCTGCACTACCCTGAAGGCCTGCGCGGTTGCATCCTGAGCGGCATCCTGTTTGAGCCTGTGGGCGCGGCCAAGCCCGCCCTCGTTGCCGCGGCCAAGCTGCTGTCGAACGTCCTGCCAACATTCCCGCTGGACTTGCGCCTCGAGACCTCTGCCCTCTCACGCAACAAAGATGTGGTCCAAGCCTACGAGCGCGACCCGCTTGTTCATCACAAAGCCACGCCGCGCTTCGGCACCGAGTCGCTCAAAACGATCGAATGGGTCAAGGCCCATTCGCCCGAATGGAAAGTGCCGGTGCTCATCCTGCACGGCGATTCCGACCGCATCAATGCGCCGCACGGCAGCCAGGTCTTCTACGACCTGGTGCGCATCCCCGAAAAGGAAATGCGCCTCTACCCGGGCGGCTATCACGAGTCGCATAACGATCTCGAATACCCGCGCGTGGTGGGCGACATGGACGCGTGGATGTCGAAGTACATGTAGCCCTGCTTGCTCGAGCGATCCCTTCGCGAGAGGAAGAAGCGCGCCCGTTTCCATTTGTCGCGGCCCATTCCGACCCGCCACATGCGGGCACGCGTCGCAATGCGCGCGAGCGCTCCCCTCGCAATGCGAGTCGCGCGGTCTAGCCGCCTTGACCCGGCGCGACATCTCCAGGTACAATGCGCCTCGCCCGGCGAGGTAGCTCAATGGCAGAGCAGGGGACTCATAAGCCCTTGGTTGGCGGTTCAAATCCGCCTCTCGCCACTCGTGGGAGCCCGCTGCGCGCGGGCTTTCTTCATCACCGGGCCCTGCATGGTGCATCGCTCAATCGCGTTCTTGCCACGAGCCTCGTAGCGCACCTCCTCTCATGGCCCCCCGCCCCTCATTTCTCCATTGAACTCCGCGGGCGATCGCTGCTCGGCATGCCGTTCTTCGGCGGGCTCTCACCGGCTGAGATGCATGAGGTCAATGACCGCTTCCGCGAGGTCGGCTTCGCGCCGGGCCAATGGATCTACCAGGCCGGTCAGCCAGCGCCGGCCCTTTTCGTCGTAGTGGAGGGCAAGGTCAGGATTCTGCGCCACACCCCGCGCGGACGCGCTGTGCGCGCCAAGGCTGAGGGGGCTTACGAGTTCCTGTGGCAACATCTCATCCCGCACGCCAAGGCCGAAGATGCGGCGCTGTATCCGGTCGTCCAGAAGGTGATGGGAGCCCCGCGCGCGACCGCCACCATGAGCCGCGACTATGTGGAGGTCGGGACGCTGACGGGTGAACTCGCTGAGGCCATCGCCGTGGTGAAGCTAGGTGAGTTGCCGGCGGATGTCGCTCGTGATCTGCGGCGGACGCTGCACGGACTGTACGCGCTGGTGCACGTGCACTTCGCCAAGGAGGAGGAGATCTATCGGCCGATGCTGGAGGCCTCCCTCAGCTCGGCCCAGGCCAAGGAGATGTTCGCCCATAGGGAGGCGGCCGCCGGCCACGCCACGCACGAACACGCGCAGCCGCGGGCCTAGCAGGCCAGCCGCGTCTCTTCGGACGACCGCACGCGCACAACACAGCACCCCCCAAGTGGCTGAGCGCCTGGGGGCTACATTTGTCCGCGGGGAGCAACGCTCACCAGGCATCATCGCCGCATCCCCCAGGCGTTGTACTCGCCCACCGCCGTGGCTCTCCCCCGTGGGCGTGTGGCCGTTGTAACATCATAATGGTACAAAGCCTCGACTTTGATGAGATTCTGTCATATAATAGTAGATGCGATGCCGCATCTTAGCAGAGGGATTGGACAACCATGGGCCTAGCCCAAAGCCAGACCGCGCGCCGCCAACGCGGGCAAACCGCTCCCAGGACCGCTTCGCGCAGCAGCCCTCCCCCTGCTGGCGAGCCAGACGTCGGAACCAGGTTGCGCCAGCTTCGCAAGGGCCAGGGACTATCTCTGCGCGCGCTGGCCGCAATGAGCGGGCTAAGCTTCAACACGCTCAGCTTGGTCGAGAATGGAAGGAATTCGCCCAGTGTGAGCACGCTCCAGCGGCTGGCTGGCGCGCTGCGCGTCCCTGTGGCGGCGTTCTTCGAGGCGGATGGGGTCCGCAATGCGATCGTGCTGCAGAGGAAGAACCGACGTCCGCAGGGGGCATTTCGGCATGGGACGCTGGAGGACCTGTGCGTGGGTTCCACCGTGCGCCGGGGCCAGGTGCTGCTGGTCACGCTGGAACCGGGGGCCGATAGCGGCCAGGCCGCCATCGCCCACGCAGGCCACGACATCATCTTCTGCCTCGATGGCCGATTGACCTACGTCGTGGACAACCGGACGTACAACCTTGAGCCTGGCGACAGCCTGGTCTTTGAGGGACAGATGCCCCACCGTTGGAAGAACGAGACGGATCGTGACGCCCGGTCGCTGCTCATCATGTGCCCATCCGAAGAGGAGCCGCGGCCGATGGAATTCCCTTCGGGATAGCCCGGGAGGCAGTTTCTCCGTCCGGAGGCGTGTATCACGGGGGAGGTGCGCCATCAGCAATCGAAGAAAGGCAGCCTTGTCTGTGGCTCTGGCACTCGCGGGCGCGGCCGCCTTGGCTCTGGGCCTCAGCCCGGCCTTGGCATCCGATACTCCCCCGCCGCCCGAAGCCTGCGTTGCATGTCACGAAAACCTGTATCTGCTTCACGACACCGGAAAATGGTTCTGCCTCTGTGCACAGGAGATGAGTTGCTCGTGTTGCCATGGCGGCGATCCGCGGGCGACGACGGCGGACGTGGCCCACGCAGGCATGGTAGCCATCCCGCTGGACGAACAGCCGACCGCGTGTGTCGGCTGCCATCCGAAGGATTCCAATCAGCGGGTTGCGGCGTTCATCGCCCGCGCGGGTGTCCGATAATTCCACCCCACAGTCGCATCGACCGATATCACGACTCTGGCACATCTACCGCCCACCTCAGGCTTCCCCGCCGCTTCGGCTCGCGTTCTCGGACCCTGGCGCATCGCCGCCCTGAGCGTGCTCACGCTGGCCATGGCCGGCCTGGCAGTACTGGGTTTTCACTGTTGGAAAGCCGATTGCCTCTCTCGCCAAGGACCACCATCCGCTGGCGATAAACCCTGAGGTGAAGGAGATAACAATGAAGGTCGCCGTAATCACAGAAGATGGCCACGAGATCAGCCAGCACTTTGGCCGCGCCCCGCACTACCTGGTACTCACAATCGAAGACGGCAAGATCACCCAACGCGAGATGCGAGACAAACTGGGTCACGCGCACTTTGGCGGAGAAGAGCACCCCGAGGAACCCGGTCAAGCGCACGGCCTTGGGCCGCAGGCCCACGATCGCCACCTGCGTATGGCCGAGGCCATCGCCGACTGTGAGGTGCTCCTATGCGGCGGGATGGGCCAAGGTGCATACCAAAGCATCCAGGCCCGCGGCATCCGGCCAATTGTGACCGACCTGACATCCATTGACGAGGCCGTGGCCGCCTATGTAGACGGCACAATCGTCGACCAGACGAATCGCCTGCACTAGCGGAGCACGCAGCCCAACGCCCGAAGACACGGCACCCCCCAGGGCGTAGGCCCTGGGGGGTGCCCTTTCGAGCCGATCCATCCTCCTCCAGCTTAGGGACTTGATGCTGGGCCGTATGGCTAGGTCCCGCCGACGATAGCGTTCCACCCCTCGACGATGTTCTTGACCGCCGCCGAGAACGAGTCCAGGCTCTGCGGGAAGTGCAGGTTGGTGTAGGCGCTCTCGGGGATCTGTTTGGCCGCGATGTCGGCCGGCAGGGTCACGTCACGCGTGGGGTGAGCATAACCCTTGGCGAAGAGCACCTGTCCTTCGTCAGAATAGAAGAAGTCGAGCGCCAGCTGCCCGGCGTTCGGATGCGGCGCCTTGGCATTGAGGTACTGCGCGAAGAGCATGCCCACCGTTGCATCCTTGGGGATGACCACCTCGAGCGGCAGACCCGTGGCATCGCGCTTGGCAAACCCGTCGAAGTCGTAGACCATGGCGATCGGGCACTCACCCTTCTGCACCGAGGCCACGTTGAGCACCACACCCTGGCGCAGGTTGCCGCCGTCGCGCAGTTGCTTGAAGAAGTCGAGCCCGGGTTGTACGTTGCTCTCGCCGCCGCCGTGGGCATAGGCCGCCGCCAGTACCGAGGCCGTGGCATAGGTGGAGACGCGCGGATCGCGCGAGCACACCATGTCTTTGTACTCGGGCTTCAAGAGGTCATCCCAGATCTGCGGGATGTTGGTCACCAGGTCCTTGTTGACCAGGAAGGCGATGGCCCCCCAGTAGGCCGAGGCCCAGCGCCCGTCCGGGTCCTTGAATTGGTCGGGGATCTTCTCCCAGTTGGCGTTCTTGTAAGTCGCCGCCAGGTTTTCTGAGAGCAGATTGCCCAGGAAGTCGTAGCCGATATCGGCCACGTCCATCACCGGCGCGTCCTTCTCCGCCAGAAGCCGTGTGATCTGCTCGGCGCTGGTCATATCGGTGTCGGTGTGGACGATGCCGTACTTGCCCTCGATCGTCTTCCACGTTTCGCCCAGGTTGACCCAGTCATCGGACATACCGTAACTGATGACCTGGCCTTCGGCCTTGGCGCCCGCGATCTTATCCCCGCCGGTGCCAGCGACCGCGCCGCCACCGCAGGCCGTGAGCATCATGGCCGCGATAACCACAAAGCTGAAGATCGAAAAGCTGCGTTTCATGATCCTTCCTCCTTGTACAAAGTCGGGCTCAGAGTGTCTTGCTGCCCCCTCCAGAATACGGACGGCGCAAGTGCAGATTTGTCCGCCGATCTTCTCCTCCTTTCACTATCCGTTCCGGTTTTCGATCCGCTGCCTCCCTAACGTCGTCGCCCGCGGAGCGATGGACGATGCCCGCCGTTGAGACTCCCCGCGGCCGCTAGCGGGGGCCGAGTGATTCGCGCCCGCGCGAAGCGCTGCCGGCCACCGATATGATGGCCAGCGACGTGAGCCAGGCCACAACAAAGCTGATCGCCGCCAGCGCGCTTGCCTGACGGGCATCGAAACGGGTGAACTCCACCATGTAAATCGGGAAGGTCTTGAAGCGCGCCCCCACCAGTAGGTTGGCCAGCGTGAACTCGACGAACACCGTCGAGAAGACGAGCAGCGCCCCGCCCAATACACCCGTGAGGATGTTGGGCGCAATGACCCGTGTCAGCGTTGTCGTCCAACTTGCCCCGAGCATCTGGGCCGCCTCGGTCAGCGCGCGCACGTTGAGCGAGGCCAATGCATTGGCCACCGGGCGGTACATGAACGGCAGCGCCAATACCATGCAGGCGGCGATGAGCATCCACGGGCTGTAGACAATGGCCGGGCCCAAGCGGGCGTAGCTGCGCAGAAGCGCCAGCGCCAGCACCACGCCCGGGATGCCGAAGGGCAGCACCGTGAAGAGTTCGATCAGTGGCTTGGCCTGCGGCACGCGCAGGTGCGCCCAGTAGGCGGTGGGCGTCACCAGAAGCACCGAAAAGACCATCGCGCCGACCGAAATGAACAGCGAATTGCGTAAGGTCAACAGGAAAGCCCGTCGCTCGACCACCGCCTGCCACCAATCCAGAGTCAGCCCCTCCGGCAGGATGGTTCGGTCCCAGCGCACTGAAAAGGAGAAGGCCACGGTGGCCAGCAGCGGCAGCAACATGTAGGTGAGAAAGAATCCCAACACCAGGAAGCGTGCCAGGCTCGCGCGTTTCATAGGCGCCACCGTGCCGAGCGCGAGGTGGCCCACTGGTATCCGGCCACGCACAGCGCCATGATCCCCAATGAGGCCGTCGCCATGGCATCCGCAATGCCTGGCTCGAGCTGCACCTCGCCGCGGATGAGCGCCGCGATCTGGATCGTCACCAGGTTGATGTCCGGCCCGGTGAGCGTCCAGGCCGTGGCGTACGCCCCGAACGAATTGGCAAACAGCAGCAGGAAGCCGCCCAGGAGCGCGGGTGTAAGGATGGGCAGCGCAACATGGCGCCAGTAGCCGAAGGTGGAGGCACCCAGGTTGAGCGCCGCCTCGCGCCACTCCGCCCTTAGCCCCAGCAGCGAGGGCTGGATGAGCAGCGCCATGAGAGGCATCTGGAAGTACAGGTAGGCCAGCACCAATCCCGAAACCGAGTACACGCGGAAGGCGGGGTAGAGCGAGATGCCGAAGAACTCCTTGAGCGTCAGCGTGAGCACGCCGGTTGAGCCGAGCGTGATGATGAACGCAAAAGCCAGCGGCGCCCCGCCGAAATTGGTGGCCACGTCGGCCAGAGCCGTGGCCGCTTCACGCAGCAGTTTGTTGCGCGAGCTGACGATGGCCAGGCTCACCAGCGTGCCCAGCACGACGCCGAGCAGCGCCGTCACGGCCGAGAGGCGCAGACTGTTGGCGAACGATTGCAGGATGAGCGGCGCCATCGAGCGCTGGTAATTCACTAGGCTCAACCCGTGGCCTCGGTCGGTCAGGCTGGCGGCGACGATGGTGATGATTGGGATCACCTCCATAATGACACCGAATGCAAAGAATGGCAGCAGAGCTCCCCACACCGAGAGCTTGTGCCACCACGCGGGTGCATGCCGGCGCTCAGACATCGGTCGTATATCCATCCCGCGCTAGGTCAACCTTCCCGGCGAACATCGCCCCCGCTTGCCGGGCAGGGTCCTGCTCAAGTGCGGCAGGATAGAGGTGAGTGAGCAGCAATCGCTTGACGCCTGCAGCGTGGGCCACCTCCCCCGCTTGGCCAGCGGTGAGATGGTCGCTGGTGGCCCAGCCCTGCGGGAAGGAGCATTCGCACACGAGGAGGTCCGCCCCCCTCGCCAACCGTGCCAAGGGCTCCACCGCGGCGGCATCTCCGCTGAACACGACCGTGTGCCCCTCCGCTTCCACCCGGTAGGCCAGGCTGTTGGGTGTGTGTCCGGTCAGTCCGGTCGCCAGGTGCCATCCGCCAATATCGTGCTGGCTCTCGCCCAGTTCGTCGACTCGAATCTCGTAGGCTTCGGGGGCAATGCCCTCGAAGGCCTGATACAACCTCTCCAGAAAGCGGCGCATGCCACGGGGCCCAGCCACTTGCAGAGGCTCAGTCCGCTTCCACCCGGGTGTGGCGTTGTTGGCCTGCAGGAGTGTCACCAAGTCCAGCGTGTGATCGGGATGCAAATGGGAGAAGAGGACAAGCTTCAGATCGCGGTAGCGGATGCCCGCCCTCTCCAGGCGTGCCAGCGTGCCCGGGCCAGCATCTATGAGCACCACGTCCTCTGCACGGCGCAGCACATATCCCGCGGGCGAGTAGCCTTCCACGGGCACGCATGTCCCTGCGCCCAACACGGTCAACTGCATCGGAGGCTTGCTCCCGCGCGCGCGCCGTATGCTTCCCGGCGCGCGACGCTACTCGTAGATGTCGAACGCCCAGGCCTGCCCGCCGGCCGCCTCGAGCGCGCGCTGCACCGGCGCCACCCGACCAGGGCACAAGGCAATCATGCAACCCCCGCCTCCGGCGCCCATCTGCTTGGCACCCAGCGCGCCGGCCTCGAGCGCCACGCGGCAAAACTCGCGCAGGCGCTCAGTGGCGGTGCCCATCAGGTTCTCTTCGATCTGCTGCTCGCTCATCAGGCGGCCCAGCGTCGGCAGGTCGTTCGCCGCGAGCGCCACCCTGCCCCTCTCCACGATGTCGACCACGCGCGCCAGCGATCCGAGCAGCAGCGGGTCCCGCTCGGCGATGCGCCGGCGCAGCCACTTCTGCAACTCGCGCGTATCGTGCGCCTCGCGCGTGTCGGCCACCACAATCGGCAGCGAGCGCACCTTCAGCTTTTCCACTCCGGCCTTTTCACCGGTTTGAATGTAGGTCACGCCGCCGAAGGCGATGGCGTATTGGTCCATACGCCCGCACTCGATATCCAGGTCGTCCTTCTCGATGATGAATGAGAGCTCGGCCACCTCGCCCGCGCTCAGGGCGAAGTCGAACGCCAGCGCCAGCGCGCGGATGAACCCGATGCACAGCGCCGTCGACGACGACAGCCCCGCACTGATCGGGATTTGTGAGCTGACCACGACTTCGTAGCCGCAGTTGACGTGCGACGCCAGGCGGCGGTGCACCGCCTTCAGGTACTTGAGCCGGCCATCCAGGGGTAGCGGGCCATCCAGCGGGAAGCTCTCGCGCAGCCCGAGATCGCTGCCGACCAGGATGACCTGGCGGTCGGCTCGTTTCGTCAGCCGCACCGTCAGGAAGGCCGAGATGGCCGCGGCCAGGGCCGGCTTTTCGATCAGGTCTGCATTGTCGCCAAGCAGGCAAATGCGGCCCGGCGCGCGAGCTTCGATTGTTAGCACTCGTCCATCTCCACTCATGTCCCCCGGGTCGGGCTCACGTGCCGACCCCGGCCCCTGGGCAGCGCCTTCAACGCGATATCTCGCGGACGATCTCCTCAAACACCGTGAGCACCCGTTCCACCTGCGCTTCGCTGATGACCAGCGGCGGCTTGATCTTGACCACGTTGCCCAGTTTGGAGTACTTCGCTTCGCCGAAGATGACCCCGCGCTTGAGCCCCTCAGCGATGAAGCGGTGGGTCTCCTCGAAAGCCGGCTCTTTGGTCTTCTGGCTGCGCACGAGCTCGACCCCGATCATCAACCCCGGGCCGCGCACATCGCCGATCAATTCGTACTTGGCCTTCATCGCGTTCAGGCGGCGCGTGATTTCCGCGCCCAGCCGGCGTGAGCGCTCGAGCAGTCCTTCCTTTTCGATGACCTCAATCGTCGCCAACGCGGCTGTCATCGACACCGGGAAATGGGCGAACGTGAACGAATGGTCCCCGGGATGGAAGGGGGCCAGGTCGTCGCGCAGGAGCATGCCGAATATCGGGAACCCCCCGCCCAGCCCTTTGCCGATGATGAGGATGTCGGGCACGGTCTTGTACACGTTAGCCGCAAACCAATCCCCCACCCGCCCGAACCCGGTCTGGATTTCGTCCCAGATGAGCAGCATGTCCAATTCGTCGCACATGGCGCGCACGGCGGGGTAGTAGTCGGCGGGGAAGTCGATCATGCCGCCGTTGCCCTGGATCGGTTCCATCATCAGCGCTACGGGCGGCTCGCTGGCGGCCTTCTGGATCGTGCGCTTGGCGAAGCGCACGCAGAACAGCCGGCACTCGGGATAGCTCATTTCGAACGGGCAGCGGTAGCAGTAGGCCTGAGGCACACGCAGGACCGGCCCGGACCAGGCCTTGAAGCGATTGTCGGGGTGCGGCCAGCTGGCGTTGAGCGTCGAGAGCGTGCGCCCGTGATAGCCATCCCATAGCGTGACAAACAGATCGCCCGGACGGTTGCGCAGGGCCAGCTTCATCGCACCCTCGTTGGCATCCGACCCGGTCAGGCTGTAGCTCACCTTCTTCAGGCGGCCGGGCCCGAGCTCGCTCAGACGCTTGGCCAGGAGCAGCTTGGGCACGGTATCGAAGCTCGTGCGAATGTGGGTGAAGTACTTGATCTGTTCCCCGACGGCCGCCACCACTTTGGGGTGGCAGTAGCCGACGTTCAGGCTCCACGCCTGCGAGGTGCAATCGATGTACTCGTGGCCGGCCTTATCCCACAACGAGGCCCCTGCGCCGTGGTCGACCACCATGCGCAGGTCGCCCCCCACCCCGCCGCCCATGAGCGCGCGGCGACCGGCCTCCAGGTCGCTTTCGTTGGCATCCAGGAAATCCACGCTTCACCTCATTTGTTCGTCGTTCTGAGCCTTGCGTGGCTCACACCGAGACAACCTCCACACCCATCAGCCGCCCGAGCTTGGATATGTGTTCGCCCCACCGCCCGTAAGCCAGGGCCATGTGATGCGGCGCGCCAGCCGTCAGCCATCGGTCGCAGAACTCGGTAATCGATCCGTTCGCATAGCGGAAGAGCATCTGCGGGGCGGCCACCGGGCGCGGCGTCATGGGCAACGACTCGCCTTCGCCGACGATCCAGCGCCAGCTGCCGTCGCCCAGCGGAATGAGAGAGAGAATCGTCACCGGCCCGGGCGCATAGGCGAACTCCAGCCCTGCCCCCCGCCCGTTCACGCCTTCATAGTAGATGCTCGGGGTGATGCGCACTCTTTTGGCCTCGGCCGCCAGCGCCGGGTTGCCGTGGCCGTCGTGCGAGAGGATGACCGCATCGTTGTCGAAGTCGATCACGTAATTCTCGAGGAAGGTCACCTGGCCGGCCATCTCCTGCAGGGCCATCATCGCCACCAGCGTGGTCACATCCGCCTCGGTCGCGACCGGGATGTTCTCCGCACACAGCAGGCCCGTGCCGTAGCTGGGGATGATGCCCACCCGCGGATCGGTCAGCCACACTTGGTCGAAGACGGCCAACCCGTCGAATCGGTTTTCGCGCGCAACATCCAGCAGAGCCAGCGCCAGCCGCGCCGAGCGTTCGAATCCCTCAGTGGGCATGGCGCTTGCGTCGTGCTTCTCGCGTTGCTCCGCAAGGAAGGACTGCAGCCGCTTCGGCTCCAGGGCGGCAGCCTTGAGGGCCACCTTCTCCGGCTCGATTGGCCAGCATACCGGACCGATGGAGTCGCGCAGGCTCAGGTAGTCCACCATCAGATCGGTCATGCCCTCAAACGGATGGCCAATGACCCCGATGCGCATGGCCTCCAGCCGACGGGCTGTTCCAGCGGCCAACGCGTACTCGCCGATTTGGGCCAGCGCCTTAGCATCGTGCATATGGCTGGTCAGGAGTTCGAAGGCGCGCCCAGCGCGCAAGAGCCCGCTGGTCAGCTCGGGCAATCCGGCCATGCCCGAGTTCTCCATGATCAGGTCGAAATTCGCCTGTTCGGGCAGCCGCCGGATCTGCTGGGTGTTCCACACCAGAATGGGGGCGGTGACGCGCAAAAGCGTGCGCAAGGGAATGAGGCCTTTTTGGTATGCAAGCTCCACCACGATGATCAAGTCGACGCTCGCCGCGTTGAAGGCCTGGGTCGCCCGGTCGGCATCGGGCTCGTATTCCACAAATCCGGGGGAGACGATCTCGCCATACGGCGAAAGTAGGCGGGCGATCTCGGCCGTGGCCTCATGCATGCGCGGCCGCATGTGGCCGGTCTTGTTGTAGTCGTCCTCAA
>JAPLGX010000400.1 GCA_026389925.1 Chloroflexota bacterium | reverse complement strand
ATCGGCCGCCCGCGCTGGGCCAGTTCGTGGCCCCAACGACCCAGGCGGCGCATTTGGTCGCGCGTGGCAAACAGCCGCGCCACTGAGACCTCCTCCGGCGCGACTTCTTCTTGGCCCTGCTCCCCCTGCTCGCGCAGCACGAGCAGCATCACGTCGGCGTTCTCATCGTAGCCCAGCCCCATGTTGCCCACCCGGAAGGCCATCTCCAATGGCTCCTGCAGGGCCATCTCGGATTCCTCGTAGCGCCAGGAGGCTTCGCTCAGCGCCGGAAAGCGGTGCGCCAATTCCTCGAGGAACTGCTCGATGCTGACTCCGAGCATTTCCACCTGTTGTTTCTCAACGAGCACCGTCAGCAACTGATCGGCGCTGCGCGCCTGCAAGTAGAAGGTGCGCTGGCCGGGCCCGCCAACGGCGCCCAGAGTGATATGAGTCACCGGGTTGAGGTCGTAGCGCACGCCGGGCATAGTTCTCACCAGGAAGGGCTGGGCCTCAGCGCCGAAGGACGGGCCGATGCCCTTCGACCGAATGGCAGAAGTATAACATCCGCGAGACGAGGATTCGCCTCAGTCCATGAGGCGCGCGATGAGCACGGCCGGAAGCGGCGAGCCGGCGCTGTGGTTGAGGGCGATCAGGCGCGTGCCGCGGGGCCCGAATTCGAGCGCGCTGATCGGGGCGGGCGACACCGTCAGCCGCTGGAAGAGATCCAGCGGAATGCCCAGCGAATATGCCAGCCCAAGACGGATGACGTCACCATGGGCGAAGGCAGCGACCATCTGCCGCGGGTGCTCTTTGCACAACCTCTCCAGCGCGCGCACTATGCGTTCCTGGACTTCGATGAACGATTCGCCACCCGGGAAGCGCACTCGCGCAGGGTGGTGGTGCACCTCCTTCCATAGATCGAAGCGTCGCAGCGAAGCGAAAGTCCGGCCTGTGTAGTCGCCGTAGTTGACCTCAATCAATTCACGGCGGCGAAGGATGGGGCACCCCAGTCGCTGGGCTAACGGTTTGGCGGTTTCAAGGGCCCGCTCGAGCGGGGAGCTGTAAATGGCGCGCAGGGGCAATCCGGCCAGGGCCTTGGCGACCTCCCCGGCCTGCTCCCGGCCGCGCGCATTGAGGTGCACGCCTCGCGTCCACCCCGAGAGGCGCCGCCCGACAAAGTCGGTCTCCCCGTGGCGAACGAGAAGGATTGTTGTCATGAGGCGCCCTGCGGCAGCCCGTGCTGGATGACCCTATGGAACCACTCCGCGCTGGACTTGGGGATTCTCTTCTGGCTGGCGAAGTCCACATACACCAGTCCAAAGCGCATGCTATACCCGAGGGCCCACTCGAAATTGTCCAACAGCGACCAGACGAAGTAGCCCCCGACGCGGATGCCGCGGGCCATAGCGCGCTGCACCTGAGCCAGATGACGCGCCAGGTAGGAGATGCGCTCTCCATCCTCCACGTGGCCGCGCCCATCGGGCGCATCGGCCAGGGGCATGCCGTTCTCGGTCACGAGGAGGAGCGGCGGATGGTAGTCCCTCCACAGACGATCCAGCAATTCGAACAGCCCGGGCGGGTAGACCTCCCACATGAGCGAGAATTCACCATGTTCAGGTTTGACCTGGGCCGCCTCGAGAAACGGAGTCGCATCGTCATGACGGACGATGGACCGACTGTAGTAATTCACCCCGAGGAAATCGAGCGGCTCGTGTATCTCTTGCATATCGCCGGGTTCGATGGGCGTGCCGAGGGGCGCGAACCGTTGGGCCAATTCCGCGGGGTATTCACCGCGCATGACCGGGTCGAGGAACCAGCGGTTGGTGAAGGCATCAAAGCGGCCGGCCGCCTGCACGTCCGCCTCGCTCGAGGAGGCTGGCTGCACGGCGCTCAAACTCAAGGCCAGGCCGACCTTGGCCGGGCCGCGCGCCTCATCCCGGATGGCGCGTGCCGCGCGCGCATGGGAAAGCAGCAGGTGATGCGAGGCATGCAATGCGGCCACCGGGTCCACAAGGCCGGGTGCGAAGTTGCCCAGGAAGTAACCCCCCACCCCCGAGAAGAACGGCTCGTTGTGGGTTATCCACCACGTTACCCGGTCGCCCAGGCGATGGGCGACGGCGCGCGCGTACTCCTCGAATTCCGCGACGGTGGCCCGCGCCGGCCATCCGCCGCGATCCTGTACGGCCTGGGCCAAATCCCAATGGAATAGCGTGACGAAGGGCGTTATGCCGCGCGCCAAGAGGCCGTCAACCAGCCGATCATAGAAACCCAGCCCGGCCGCGTTGACCTTTCCCTTGCCCTGAGGTAGCACCCTCGGCCAGGAGATGGAGAAGCGGTAGGCGTTGGCGCCCATGGCCTGCAACAGGTCCAAGTCTTCCTGCCAGCGGTGGTAGTGGTCAGCGGCCACGTCTCCGTTTTCGTTCGCCGCGATGGTCCCGGGGGTGTGGGTAAAGGTATCCCAGATCGAAGGCGCGCGGCCATCTTCCGCGACGGCGCCCTCGATTTGATAGGCGGAGGTCGCACAGCCCCAAAAGAAATCGCTCGGGAAACCGGTTGAGGGGGATGCCATGGGGTTTGCCTGCCTCCCTGGATCGGGTCATGGTGCTGTGGCGCATGAGGCGCTGCGGGTTGGAGGCGGAGCGCAGCCCCACTCTGCTCTCCCGCCTATAGAGAGCTACCCCTGTCCGCGCTGTTCGAGCTCATCCTCGCTCATGCCGAAATGGTGCGCGACTTCATGGACCAGCGTTCGTCTGATCTGGCGCCGCACCTCAATTTCAGTCCGGCCGGAGGAAGTCAACGGCTCGTGGAACAGCCAGATGCGGGAGGGCGCGAGGAGCACATCGTCGGCGCGGCGCTCGACGAGGGGCACCCCCAGGTACGCACCGTACAGCGTTTCCCCGGGCTCGAGGTCGAAATCCTTCATCTCATCCGCGGACGGTCGGTCCGCAATTTCAATGAGCAGGTCTTGCGCGTCTTCTTGCAGCCCTCGCGGCAGGCGCGCCATGAGGTCCTGCTCTTCCTGGACCACGAGCTCTTCGAACCGCTCGCGGCTCATCCTCATTGCGGTTCGGTCCTCGAGGGGCCAGATTCCGCCGGTGGCGGGTTTTCGGCCACGGCTTTCGCCTGCGCCGCCCGCCACCTCTCCAGCCTTTCGCGAACGCCGGCCTCGTAGCCTTCGGGCGAGGGTTCGTAGAAGCGGTGCCCGAGCAGCGCCGTCGGCAAGTATTGCTGGCCAACGTGGTGTCCGGCGTGGTCGTGCGGGTAGAGGTAGCCCTGGCCATGGCCGAGTGCCTGGGCATCCCGCGAACTGTCTTGCAGGTGGCGCGGCACGTCGGTGATGCCCTGTGCCTGGAGCGTCTCACGTGCGGCGAAGAATGCGCCTGCGCTATTCGATTTGGGCGCCGTCGCCAGGTACAACGTGGCTTCGACGATCGGGTAGATCCCTTCCGGCAGGCCGACGTAGTCGAAGGCCTGGGACGCCGCCACCGCCACTACCAGCCCCTGCGGGTCGGCCAGCCCGATATCCTCGCCCGCCAGGATCAGCAGCCTGCGTAGGATGAAGCGCGGATCCTCGCCCGCGTGCAGCATACGCGCCAGCCAGTAGAGGGCCGCGTCCGGATCTCCGCCGCGGACCGATTTGATGAAGGCGCTGATCGTATCGTAGTGAGCATCGCCGTCGCGATCATAGAGCAGTGCCCGGCGCTGGATCGATTCCTGGGCGACGGTCAGGTCGATGCGCACCGTGCCGTTCGCATCGGGTGGCGTGGATTCGACGGCCAGTTCGAGCGCATTCAGCGCGTTGCGCGCATCGCCCCCGGCCAGCCGCGCCAGGTGCTGCAGGGCAGCCGCCTCGGCCTCCACCGGCCGCCCGCCATAGCCGCGCTCGCGGTCGGCCAGTGCACGCTCTAGAAGAAGCAGGATCTCCTCCTCCGACAAGGCGTGCAGCTCGAAAATGCGGGAGCGCGAGACGAGCGGGCCAATCACCTCAAAGAAGGGATTCTCGGTTGTGGCGCCGATGAAGACGAAGGTGCCGTCCTCCACCAGCGGCAGCAATCCATCCTGCTGTACCTTGTTCCAGCGGTGGACTTCATCGACAAAGAGGATCGTGCGCTGGCTCAGGCTGCGCCGCCGCTCGCGCGCGCGAAGGATCACTTGCCGCAGCTCCGGCAGACCAGCCAACACGGCGCTCAAGCTCTCGAAGGCACTGCGTGTTTGTCCGGCGATGATCCGCGCCAAGGTCGTCTTGCCGCTGCCGGGCGGACCCCACAGGATGATCGACGAGAAGAGGCGGTCGGCTTCGATGGCCCGCCGCAGCAACCGCCCGGGCCCAAGGATGGCTTGCTGACCGACGAAGTCTTCCAGCTTTGCCTGGCGCATGCGCGCGGCGAGAGGTTCCCCGTCCTTTGCGGCGGGCCGGGGGAGGTCAAAAAGAGTCATCGCGTGGGCTCAGACGTGGAAACGAGTCGGTGGAGTGCGCCCGCTGCGCCTAGAGCGGCCGAGGATGGCGCCAATTGCGGCGCACACGCACGACCACCCACAGCAGCGCATAGACTGCCGCGAGCAGAACATCAATGGCATACAGCCAGAATAGCCGCCACATCGCGACCCCCTTGCGAATTTCATTCTACCCCAAGCAGGCAGCCAAGGCAGGGTGAAGAGCGGATCAGGGAATGGCTTGAATGATGGCCGGAACCTCGCTGAGGCTGCGGGCTGTGAACTCGGGCTGGATGGTATCGCCGTGGGCAAGATTGCCGGGCGTGTCCACGCCGGTATCGAACCAGATGTTGTGCACGCCCGCGTTCTGCGCGCCAAGGATATCCGCGCCCAGAATGTCGCCGACCATCACCGCGGCGCTGGGGGAGATGTCCCAATTGGCAAGGATCAATTTGAATCCGCGAGGGTTGGGTTTGCGAATGCCCAGCGCGGCCGAAATCAGGATCGGGTCGAAGCGGCCGTCGAAGCCGCACTGGGTTATCAGCCGGCGGACGTCTCCCTCATCGGCCGCATTTGAGAACATGGCCATGCGCAAACCGGACTGGGCCAGCTCATCCAACACGGCGCCGACTTCGGGGCGCGCCTCCCAATGCCGCTCGATAATCACATACAGCGCGCGCACCGCGCGGGTGATCTGCCCCGCCGTAGCGGGCGGCAAACCCAAGTCCTTGAGCGTCTCGGCCACCACCCAGGCCATCGTGAACTCGAGGAAGTCGGCCTGGCGTTGGCGTTCATAGTCCGACAGCCTTTCCCCGAATCGTGTCAGGAAGGCCGCCGCCTCCATCACGACCCCCTCCCGGACGAGGCAGTCCACCAGGGCCTGGCGCCCAGCGCGGCGGGTGGACGGCACGTCACCCGTGTAACGGATGAGGGTCCATCCCAGATCGAAGATCACACCCTGCACAGGCATCGACGCGTCCCTCAGCGGGCTGTCTCAGTAACCGCTCGACAGGTCGACCCGGTTGAGCAGCGGCTGGCCGGCCAAATAGCGTTTGAGATTCTCGGCGAATAGATCTACAGCGCGCGCGTCGTAGTGCGGCGAATTGCCGGCGATGTGCGGCGAGAGGATGAGATTGGGAGCCTGCCACAGCGGGTTCTCGGCATCCAGCGGTTCCGTTTCGAACACATCCAGCGCCGCCCCCTGCAGGTGACCCTCACGCAGCGCCGCAATGACGGCCTCGCTCACAACGATCCCCCCGCGCGACACGTCGATCAGAAAGGCACCCCGCTTGCAGGCAGAGATGACCTCGGCTCCGATCCATCCGCGCGTCTCATCGGTCAGCGGGGCGCATACGACGACAAAATCGCACTCGGCCACCATTCGCTTCACAGCCTGCGGCGGGTACAAGCGCGCCACACGGTCGCCGCTCGGGTCGCCCAGCCCTTCGGGGGTATAACCATCGTCCGCCAAGCGCATCGCGTCGCGCTTGACGGCTAGGACGCGCGCACCCAGAGCCTGGCACACCCGTGCCACTTCGCGGCCAATGCTGCCGTAGCCGACCAGGCCAACGGTTGCGCCGCGCAACTCGAGCGGAGAGAAACGCTCCCATCGGTCGCGCGGCCACTCCTTGCGAGCCTGGTGCTCGAGCATCAGCGGCAGGCGGTGCCCCAGGGCCAACATTGCCATCAGGACGTACTCGGCCATTTGGGGCGCGGCGGCGCCCGAAAGCGTGGTCAGCTCCACCCCGGATTGCAGCAAGGGGTGGCCGGCCACCCGGTCGGCGCCCGCCATGTGGAACTGAACCCACTTTAGATTTGGCGCGCTGCCAGGCTCCGGCACAGCCCGAGAGGTGTACAGGACCTCGACCTGCGCCAAGATCGGGCCGGGGATCTCCTCAGCTTTGCGCGCGGCATGCACATGGACCGCCAGGCGTTCCGAGACTTGCTCGACCCGATGGACCAATTCCTTCCCAAATGGTTCAGTGATCAACACCTGTACGGGAGTGGCCATTGCGTCATCCTCCCACCCTGAAGCTTGAGCCGTGCCGAGCCGCCCGCGGTTGGCCCTCGACGGCCGTCGGACGGCCCAGAAGGCAGCATGAGGTGCCCAAGACACGAGAAATCGAGGCGGCGTAGGGCAATCGTAGGGAAAGCATTGTCGTCCGGACAAGTTGCCCCGGCACCGCCGTGATAAGGTGCACTGAGAAGGGCGATACTCTCTTCTTCTCCTCCTTTAGGAGAGCCGGGGTCGGCGTCCCCGGCTCTCGTGATTCTATCGTGTCGCATCCGGGTGCCGGTGCACCGCCCAGTTCTGCGCGGCGGGCAACCGAAGCGATTCGCTCTGCTATAATCCAAACCCGTGTCCGAGC
>JAPLGX010000288.1 GCA_026389925.1 Chloroflexota bacterium | reverse complement strand
TCCTGGCGGATTTCGCCGTCGCCATGGGGGGTGGCCAGATCAAGACTGGTTCGGCCTGCCGGAGCGAGCGCATCGCCAAGTATAACCGCCTCCTGGAGATCGAGGCGGAGCTGGGGAAGGCTGCCGTGTTTGGAAAGTAGGTGGAGAGAGGTGGCCCGATGGCGCCTTTGCTAGAGCGAGTGCGTCATGGTGTCAACGCGTGGGTTGTGGAAATGGTGGTTGGAAGGCCTGCGGCCTTCGGTGCGGCACCGATGCATCGTTGACAGGCTTCCGAATTGCGAATAAACTTCAATTGTAGGGGATGGAGTCACCCGATAACCGCCTTCGTTGGCTGATGACTCCTACCTGGGCTGATTCCGGTAGGAGTTGACGGCGCCTCGAAACGGAAGCTCCTGCAGGCAAAGGCCTGTGGGAGCTTTCTTTATGGGGAACGTGGCGAATGGACTCCTGACGGTGAAACAAAGCGCTAGGAATCTTTCTGCGTCCTCGCCCCACATGTGCCTGAAGGACCTCGACACGATCTGCCGGGGGTTTCGCATCGAATCACTGCGGCCCCAGGTGAACGCCTGCGCCGAGGCTCTGAAGGGTGGGGGCAACGTTGACGTGGCCGTTGTCGGCCGGTTCAAGGCTGGGAAGAGTTCGTTCTTGAACAGCATCGTAGGTAGAGATCTCATGCCGGTGGCGGTCCTGCCGCTTACGGCGGTCGTTACCCGACTGCGGTACGGCCCACAGGATCGTGCGGTTGTGAGGCATCTGGACGAGCGCGACCAGGAAATTCCCCTCGACCGCTTGGCCGAATATGTCACGGAGCAGCGGAACCCCGGCAACGAGAAGGCTGTGGCGATTGTGGATGTGGAAACTCCCAACCTGCGGCTGTATCAGGGCATCCGCTTCGTGGACACGCCAGGCCTGGGCAGCGTGTTCGCCCACAATACTCGAACCTCGATGGACTGGTTGCCCCGGGTTGGCGCGGCGCTCTTGGCGGTCAGCATTGACCAGCCGCTTTCGGAATATGACCTTGCGCTGCTGAAGGAGTTGGCCAAGTACACACCGGAAGTTTCGATTCTCCTGACGAAGGCGGACACGGTCACCCCACAGGAACTCGCCGATGTGACCCGCTTCATCGGAGCGCATCTCGGCGCGGCGGCCGACGGAGCGGTGCGAGTCTTCCCCTTCTCCATCCGGCCCGGCTACGAGCTCTTGCGCGAGACTGTTCAGCAGCATCTCCTCCAGCACGTAGCGCACCGACACGAGGAGAGGTCCGAGGAAATTATCTGGCACAAGCTCCATTCGCTCATCGCCGGATGCCGGGCGTACCTGCGCATGGCCCTATCGGCGGCCAGCGCGGCAGCGGAGGCGAAGGACCATCTTCAACGGCAGCTCGATCATGAGCGACAGAGCCTCTCGATCGTGCGGAACGAAATCTGGGTCTTGTCCATGGACCTCAAAGGCCGGGTACAGGCCGACGCACTGGAGCGATGCCTGCGACATTCCCCTGCCCTTGTGGCGCGTCTGACGGCGGATCTGCGTCTGGCCATGCGACAGTGGACAGGCCACCTTCGCCAGACAGCCGATCAGTTCGCCCAGTGGGCGAGCGATGCCCTATATGCGGAGCTCGGGCCGCTCTCGCATCAGGAAGGCGACGAGCTGATCGCCCGGCATCTAGCCGCTGGCCAGGAAAGCCTCAGCCGTGTGGTCCGGGCGTTTCAGGACCGCCTGGCCAAGGACATCGAGCGGGCGCTGCACATGACCTTCAGTGGGGCCAACTTCGAGGGGACAATCCGTCACCCAGAGCGGCC
>JAPLGX010000416.1 GCA_026389925.1 Chloroflexota bacterium | reverse complement strand
AGAAGGGGGCCTTTACCGGGGAACTTGCGCCGAGTATGGTCGCGGAGTGGGCGGGCTACGTCATCCTCGGCCACTCGGAGCGGCGAGCTCTTTTCGGCGAGACGGATGATGGCGTCGCGCGCAAGGTGCACGCCGCGCTGGCCCACCGGCTGATCCCGATTGTGTGCGTCGGCGAGTCGCTTGCCGAGAACGAGGCCGGCCGAACTTCCGCCGTCGTCTCGCGCCAGTTGCGCGGCGGATTGGCGGGGCTCACCGCGGAGCAGGCAGGCGTGGTCGTTGTCGCCTACGAACCGGTGTGGGCCATCGGCACCGGGCGCGCTGCCACGGCCGAGGGCGCGAACGAGGTTGTCGCCGCGACCATCCGCCCCGTGATGCGCCAGATGTTCGGCGCGGCGGTGGCGGAGGGCGTGCGCGTGTTGTACGGCGGCAGCGTCACCGGCAAGAATGCCGTCGAGTTCTTCGCTCAGCCGGATATCGACGGCGCGCTCGTCGGCGGGGCCAGCCTCAAACTCGAATTCGTCGAGATCGTGCGCGCCGCGCAGGCGCGCGCCGCCTGACCTTCTTATGGAGAGCGCCCTCGCCGCTGCGCTCTGGCTGATCCTTTCCGCGTTGCTGCTCGTCCTCGCCCAGCGCCTCGTCCAGCAGACCGTGCAGCAAGCGCTCTTCTTGCTCACCGGCCGGCTGGAGTGGGCGCTGTTCTTGTATGCGCTCATTCTCTTGCCGGGTGTGATTCTGCACGAAGGCAGCCACTGGCTCACGGCGAAGCTGCTGCGCATGCGCACCGGGCGCATCTCGTTGTGGCCCAAGCTACAGCGCGAAGGCACGCTGCGTCTGGGTTACGTCGAAACGGAGGAGGCGGACTTTCTGCGCAGTTCGCTGGTGGGTGTTGCTCCTCTTATTGCGGGCATCATTGCACTGCTCGTTCTCGGACAGCGTATGCTGCATATCGATGCAGTGGGCCTGGCGCTTGCCGGCGGCGAGTTGGACCTCGCGCGGCAATCGGCGGCGCAGATCCTTGGCCTTCCGCTGGCTGGTTTGTGGATCTACCTCGTCTTCGCGGTGAGCAACACGATGTTCCCCTCGGCCTCCGACCGGCGCTCGTGGCCGTGGGTCGGGTGGGTCCTCGGCGTGCTGCTGGTCATTACGCTGCTGACGGGTGTGGGGGAGTGGTTTGTGGATGCAGCTAGCCGGTCGGCGATGCGCATCGCGCAAACTGTCGCGCTCGCATTCTCGATGACGATCGTGGTGGACGCGGCGCTGCTCCCGGGCCTGGCGCTGCTCAACGCACTGCTGCGAAGTGTGCGCGGAAAGTTGAGGTGAATCTTCGCGCTTCACCCTGGCTCGATTGAGGAACGGGCAAGGGGGAGGGCATAGCATGCCTTACGCTTGTTCGCCTGCGCGCGGACGACGCGCCTTGCGTGCACGGACTGTCAAGAAGGGGGTTCGGCCGCCTCGCTCAATGCGGGCACGGCGCGCGCAGGCGAGGCCCATGCGAGGCGGATGAACCCGGCGACCGCGAGCAGCCCAATGGTCAGCCCGCCGTACCAGATGGCGACCGGCGCCAGGTTGTCGTTGAGCAGGCCGCCGATCACTGGCCCCAGGCCGGTGCCCAGGCTGTGGGTCAGGTTGTAGAGGGACATGTAGCGGCCGCGCATCTCGGGTGGCGCCAAGTCGGCCGTGAGTGTGGTTGAGGTGGGCACGACGATCAGCTCACCGATGGTGGCGATGACCATGCTGACCAGGAAGGCCGCCCAGCCGGCGCCCCAGCCGACGCTGCCCACGCCCACGGCGAAGAACAGCGACCCCGCCGCCAAGACCCACAGCGCGTTGTAGCGTCGCGTCAGGCCGGTGACCCCGTATTGCAACAACACAACCATGACCGCGTTCGTAGCCGGGATGAACCCGTACATGTTCTCGGGGACCCCGAAGTTGTCCTTGGCATACACCGGCAAGAGCATCCACATCATCGCGTAGCACATGCCCGCCAGGGTGTAAGCGACGGCGAAGCCCATGAAGCGCCGGTCGCGCAGCACGCGCTCGTAGCCCGCGAACCGTTCGGCGGGCCGCGCGGGCCCAACTTCGGGTGCGCCGCGAGCCGCGCGGAAGGGCGCTGTCTCAGCGACGGTGGCCAGCAGCAATATGGCGTATAGCGCCTGCGCCATGGATGCGCCGCGGAAGGCCCAGGCGTACGAGATGGCGGCCACAAAGCCGCCGAGGGCCGGGCCGATGGCCACGCCCAGGTTTTGGCTCATGCGCAGCAGGGCATAGGCGCCGGGGCGGTTGGGGGAGGGAATGAGATCCGCCGCCATCGCGTCCACCCCGACGCGGTAGAGCGGCGCGAATGCGCCGTTGACTGCCATGAGCGCCACCCAAACCGGCAGCGTGTTCGCCAGGCTCAGGCCGAGCATCGTCAGGCTGGTCGCCGCGAGGCTCGCGACCATCGCGCCCTTTCGCCCGACGCGGTCGACGATGGCCCCGGCGATGAACGAACTCACCAGGCCGATCATCGAGTTCATGGTGAGCACAAGCGCCACCGAGGTGAGCGAGATG
>JAPLGX010000522.1 GCA_026389925.1 Chloroflexota bacterium | reverse complement strand
CGAGGAAGTTCCCCTTGTGGATCGAGACGACGGAGTTTCTTCCCAGGGCTCGCAGATACGCTTGTTGGCGAAGCGGCGCGCTCGGATCTCGCCGCCCGGAGACGTCAGCGGTGAAGTAGCGGATTCTGACGAGGTCGTTCTCGGGACGAAGCAAGCCACGGAGCAGTGCTTCGAGGTCGAGCCACTTGTGCGGGGTGCCCTTCACAGCTCGGTAGTAGAGGTTCAGGCCATCAACGTACGCGATAGTGCGCATCTGGCGGGTCATACTCGCTCCGTCGGAAAAGCAAGAGCCGCAACAGGGTTGCCCCTGCGCAGCTCTTGAGCCGACAGCCAAGCTGTCGGTGGGTGACGACTCCAATCTACAATCCGCGGATATCCTGTCAAGGATCGTAACATCTTGTTCGTCATAGGCTTGGATTGTTGGTCACTGCTGCGATCGCTCAGAGGCGACCGAGGTTGTAGACCATCCGGACGTACAGCGCATCCGCTCACGGGGCGTCCACATTCGCGACGAGCACGCCCGTCGCGGCGGTGGTGAAGAGCGCCAGGGTGCCCCAGACCGGAATCTCCCCCGGGGCCGCCACGTTGCCTTGGAGGATCTGGATGCCCGAGTTCACCATCAGCGAGAGGTCGAGCGCCGCGACGAGCTTGAAGGCCTCGGACTCGACCGGCGTGGGGCGCCCGGCGAACACGTACGCGGCCCACATCCCCAGCCACACGCAGGCGAGGCCGGCCGCCACGAAGACGAAGTACCCGCCGAGGAGCCGCACCGGCGTCCGGGGGCGGAACTGCCCGGCGAGCGCCGTGGCGTCGGTGCGCGAGAGGGTGAGGATGAGCGTCACAACGGAGAGTACCAAGGGCAGGACGTAGAGCGGGAGGAAGACATTGAGCGCTGCGCCGAAGAGGTAGTAGGCGTAGTTGTACACGCCGTACGCGAGCATCCCAAGCCACAGCAGCACGCCACGCGTGGAGCCGCGTCGCGCGAGCGCCAAGCCGCCGAGGAGCATCGGCACCGCCAGCGCCAGCGTCAGCGCGTCGTTGCCGAGCCACGTCGCGCGGATCCACGCTGCGTCGCGATACTCGGCATGCAGGGCGAGGCCGAGGGCGGACTGCGCGACCATCGTCGCCGCGAGCCCCAAGGAGAGACGGACCGGTGCGGTCAGGTCCCGTTGCGCATTGTCCATTGGTATGGGCGATCCTGAAGCGTTTGGCGATGTGACGGAATGGAGAAGAAACTGCGGCGCGCGAGCGGGAACCGGCAAGCCCCCGGGCGTGGCCATGGCTACCGACAGCCGTCATCGAGTGTGGACGACAATCGGCTTACGGCGTCTGGTAGTACCTGATCAGGTAGTAGACCACGTAGACCCAGCCCAGGATGCCGTGCACGATCACCCACAGGATCGACTTGTTGGCGGCCCACGAGATGGTGATGGCGAGCGCGGTGCCGAAGCCGACTCCCACCTTCGCGGCGTTCCTGGTCATACTTTCCGCACTTTTGTCACGCGATATCGCACCACGCCCTCAGCCGGCAGTGGATCGGAAGATCGATGCCGGCAGGCGCATGAGCGCGAGAATTTGCTGCTGTAGGTCGGTGAGTTCGGGCTCGAAGGTC
>JAPLGX010000394.1 GCA_026389925.1 Chloroflexota bacterium | reverse complement strand
GACGGACTCGCCCGGGGAGGATCACTGCCTCAATCAAGCCGATCCCCCCTTCAGTTCCTTCAGTTCAGACCCACAGTACAATCAACCTCAGCATGCCATCGCCCGCCGCCGGAATTCGGCGGGCGCTCGCGTCCATATCTGCTTCATGAAGGGATATCTCTTGTGAAACGACCGTTAGCCTTGTGGCTGATGATATTCTTCCTCGCCCTCCTGGCGCTGGGTGGGTTCTACGGCGGCCTGTCAATGCTCAGCGACCCGAGCGGCAACTCGCTGCAGATGGCCGAGGTCCTGCCCCTCCTGCGCGTGCCGGATTACCTTCTGCCCGGCCTGTTCCTGGTGAGCGTGATGGGCGCGTTGCCTCTGCTCCTCATCTATGCGCTCCTCGCGCGGCCCACCTGGCCCTGGCTCGACCGGCTCTTCACCTGGAGCCGACACTACTGGGCATGGACCACGAGCCTCGGCCTCGGGCTTGTGCTCGGGCTGTGGTTGGCCGTGCAGACCGCGCTCATCGGATTCCGCTGGCCGATCCAGTACATCACCGCCATGAACGGGTTGCTCATCATCGCGCTCGCGCTTGTCCCCTCGGTGCAGAAACACCACCGCCAGGGGCCACGGTAAGCGCAGCCCGGCGCTGCGCATTTCGCCGCAGCCCATCTTGGGCGCGTTGTACAACGCACGCTTGGCTAGGCCCGGGTTGGCTTTAGAATATCTGTGCCTCCGGCCGGGCGCTCGAACCCACGGTTGACGCCCCCCGGCTCGAGGCATCCGAGGCTGTGCTGCAAGCGCGGCCTGGCGGATCGGAGCCTACCGATGAACCGTCCGTACGTACGCATCAATGTGGCCATGACCGCCGATGGCAAGATCGACAGCGTCGCGCGCCGCGGCGCGAGCATCTCCTCGGCCGCCGACCGGGCGCGGGTGGACGAGCTGCGTGCGGACTCCGACGCGGTGATGGTCGGCGCGCGGACGTTGCTCGATGAGGATCCGCGCCTCACGGTGAAGTCGCCCGAACTGCGCGCAGCGCGCCTGGCCCGCGGCCTGCCCGAGAATCCGGCCAAGGTTGGCCTGGCCTCCATCGCCGACGTCCGCCTCGACAGCCGCTTCCTCGGGAGCGGGCCTGCGCGCCGGCTGCTCTACACCACCTCCCGCACGGCGCCCGAGCACATCGCCCGCCTCACCGCCGCCGGGGCCGAGGTTTTCCTCCTGGGCGGTGAGCACCTTGACCTGCCCGCGGTGATGGCCTCGCTCTTCGACCAGGGCCTGCGTCAGGTGTTGGTCGAGGGCGGCGGCACGCTCATCGCCGAGGTGCTACGCCTGGACCTGGCCGATGAATTGACGGTCTACGTTGCGCCGCGCATCTTCGGCGGCGCCTGCGCGCCCACCCTCGCCGACGGCCCGGGTTTCGCTGCCGAACGGGCGCCTCGCCTCCATCTCACGTCGCTAGAGGCTTTCGACCCGCAGGGGGGCGCGTTGTTGCACTACCTTATCGAACACAAGGAGTGAAAGATGGGTCTCACCCACATGCAAATCAAAGAACTGCTCGACGAAAGCCGCGCTCATGAGTGCGACGGCGTCGGCCCGGACAATGTGTGCGTGCGCATCGCGGCCATCGCCGAGCTGCCCTCGCGCTTCGGCGCATTCCATATCGTAGCTTTCTATAACAATCAGGATGGCAAGGACCACGTGGCCATCGTCCACGGTGATGTGTGCGCAAAGGAAAACGTGCCCGTGCGCGTCCATTCCGAATGCCTCACGGGCGACGTGCTCGGCTCACTGCGCTGTGACTGCCGCGACCAGCTCGAGACCGCGCTGCGCATGATCGGCCAGATGGAAAGCGGCCTCCTGCTCTACATGCGCCAGGAGGGCCGCGGCATCGGTCTGGTCAACAAGATCCGCGCCTATGGCCTGCAGGAGCACGGCTACGATACCGTCGAGGCCAATCTCGCGCTCGGCTTCCGCGACGATGAGCGCGATTACAGCGTGGCGGCGCACATGCTCCACTCCTTGCACGTGCGCTCGATCCGCCTCATCACCAACAACCCGCGCAAGATCGAGGACCTGACCCGCCTCGGGATCAAGGTCAGCGGGCGCATCCCCCACGTCATGCCGGCCAACGAATACAACCGCTTCTACCTCGAGACCAAAGCCGTCAAGTCCGGCCATCTGATCGACCTGAACGGCAAACAGCGCCTGGCCGAACAGGCCGACTACCCGATCGTGGAAGGCATGAATGAAGAGGTGCTCGAGATGCTGCTCTCGTCACAGGAATAGTGGGAGGCAACTCCCGCCGGCCCACGCCCTGCGCGGAAGGGAGGCGCATATGCCGCTCGAGAACCGAATTGCCGTGATCACCGGCGCCAGCGGTGGGCTGGGGCACCTTGTGGCCCGCAATCTGGCGGACCGCCGCGTGAGCCTCGCGCTCCTTGAGCGCGACCCGGCCAAGCTCGCGGCGCTGCGCAATCGCCTCGCGCTCCCGGAGGCGCGCCTGCTCACACATGCTGTCGACCTGCTCGAGCCCGACGCCGTGCAGCGTGCAGCCGAGGCGGTGGTCGCACGCTTCGGGCGCGTGGATGTCCTCATCCACCTGGTTGGCGGCTGGACCGGCGGCAAGACGCTGCTCGAGGCCGCGCCCAGCGAGCTGGAAGCGATGCTCGCGCAGCACGTGTGGACCTCCTTCCACGTGGTGCGCGCCTTCGTGCCCTACATGGTGCACAACGGCTGGGGCCGCATCCTCATGGTCACCTCACCCTTCGCCGCCCAGCCCGCGGCCAAAGGCGGTCCCTATGCGATGGCCAAGGCGGCGCAAGAAACGCTCATTCTCACCCTGGCCCAAGAGTTGAAAGGCACCGGCGTCACGGCCAGCGTGCTTCAGGTCAAAACGATTGACACGCGCGGCGAGAAGGTCAGCGCTCCAACTCGCGAGAATGCCTCGTGGACGACACCCGAGGAACTCTCCGCGGCCGTGCTGTATCTGGTGTCCGACGAAGCGGGCGCGGTGAACGGGGCCAAGCTGCCCCTGTTTGGAGAGTCCCGCTAGCTCATCGGCAATGAGCGGCAGCTCCGTGCTTCCCGCGGCGGAGGCCCGCCAGGGCGCCACACGGGTTTATCATGACAGGGCGTGCGCCGACCCATGCCGCCCGCTCTTCGACCCCCGCACGGCTTGAGGCTCGTGGATGACGATTGCCGACTGCCCGCTGGCCCACCAGTGGATCGACTGGGACATCGACACCGAAGCGCGATTCCGGCTGCGCGGCACGGAGGAGCGCCGCCTGGCACTGGAAGCGCACGAGGCGCGGCGCGGCAAGCAAGTGCGCCGCATCGCCGCCGAATGGGAGGTGTCCGCAGATGATGCCTCGCGCGAGGCGCCTCCCGCGGATATCGACTTCGAGCCGGGTTCGCCGCGCCACCTGCATGCCCAGTTCGACGTCGATAACAACCTGGTGCACGTCGACTACGTGGCCGCCGATTTCGTTTCTCCGCCGCGCCGCTACGTCGAGATCCGCATCTTCGTCCGCGGGCTCCTGGCCGGGCGCGGCGGTGCCTCGTCCTCCGCCATGGGCTCCTCCCAGAGCGCCGACCTGCCGGCGCTGGCGCTCATCGGAAGCGAGCTCTTGCTCGGCGTGTGGGACGACCGGTCGATCGTCTTGTGGCAGCGGCTGTAGCCATAGTTCACGGTGCGCCCGCGCGCCGTAGAGAGAGCGAATTGGCCAATTATTCTGGACCGGGTGAGAAGTTCGTGCTGACCGGCTGGATTTTCTTTCTCGTCGGATGCGCCATGTTCGTCATCGCCGGCATTC
>JAPLGX010000068.1 GCA_026389925.1 Chloroflexota bacterium | reverse complement strand
CTCGACTCCATGCTCGGGTTCGCGGCCGGGGTGATGATCGCCGCAAGCTTCTGGTCGCTGCTCGCGCCGTCCATCGAGATGGCGGCCGGCTCCCGCTTGCCGGTCTGGCTGCCTGCCACGATCGGATTCCTCCTGGGCGGTCTTTTCTTGTGGGGCGTGGATCGCGTTCTGCCCCATTTGCACATCGGCCTGCCGATCGAAGAGGCAGAGGGAATCAAGACCCGCTGGCAGCGCAGCCTTCTGCTTGTCCTGGCCATCACGCTGCACAATGTGCCGGAGGGGCTCGCGGTGGGCGTGGCGTTTGGCGCGCTGCGCGCCGGCATGCCTTCCGCCTCGTTCGCCGCAGCCATTGCCCTGGCCATCGGCATCGGAATTCAGAATCTGCCTGAGGGCACCGCGGTTGCCGTCCCATTGCGGCGTGAAGGGATGAGCCGCCTGAAGAGCTTTTGGTACGGCCAGCTTTCGGGTGCGGTCGAGCCCGTGGGCGGCGTCTTGGGCGCTGCGGCGGTGATTGTCGTGCAACCCCTCTTGCCGTACGCGATGGGTTTTGCTGCCGGCGCGATGATCTACGTCGTGGTCGAGGAGTTGATTCCCGAATCGCAGCAAGCCAAAGACACGCATCGCGCCACCGTCGGGGCGATGCTCGGCTTTGCCGTGATGATGATCCTCGACGTCGGGCTGGGCTGATGCGCCGATGCGGACGACAGGAGCTCAACGCTGAAGGACGTATCACCTCTCCACGCGCGAATCTTCGCAGCCGTGCGCAAGGTCCCGCCCGGGCGCGTTGCCACTTATGGCCAGATCGCTCGCCTGGCCGGGCTCGGGAACCACGCGCGACTGGTGGGCTACGCGCTGCATGCCTTGCCCGGCGGTTCGCGCGTCCCATGGCACCGCGTGCTCAATGTCCGCGGCAGAATAAGTCTGCAAGGCGCCGCCGCGCGCCGACAGCTTCGCCTGCTCCGCCGCGAGGGCGTGCGGCTCGCAGGCAACGGAACGATCGACTTGAGGCTGTATCAATGGCGGCCGTCCTCCGCGCGCGCCCTGCCCTCACCGAACAAGGGGCTGCCCTGAACCGCGTCACCCTCACTTGGGGATTGCATCCGTCGCGGGTCATCACGCGGGGTGGTGGCCTGCGATATGCATGCCGACCCGGATCGTGCGCATGATGCCGCGCACCATTCGGAGGACGTATCCGGCCAACCTCGATTTCGCAGCTTCGTGCACCGAGGTTGAGAGCTGGGCCGGCGAGACGCGCGAGCAGATCCGGGCGCTCTTCGATCACGACCCAGGCGGATGCTTCGTGGCCGAAGCTGGCGGGCGGCGTGCGGGCCTGTGCATCGCGACCTGCGATGACCGGTGGGGTTTCATCGGCGAGCTGATCGTTGTGGCGCAGGCGCGCGAACACGAGCCTGGGCGGGCGCTTGCTAGCCCAGGCGATGGAGTATCTGCGCGGGCGCGGCGCACAGGCCACATACCTCGACGGTGTGCCGCGCGCCATTCCGCTCTGCGAGCGCGCGGGGTTTCGCATGCTGTATCGGTCGCTTCGCTTCCGCGGTTCGCCTCGTCCGCGAACCATCCCGGCCATCCGCGCCATGGACGAAAGCGACCTGGGGCAAGTGCTGCGTCTCGATCGTGATGCGTTTGACGCCGATCGCTCCTTTTTCCTCACCGGGCGCTGGACGGCGCAGCCCTCACTGTGCCCTGTCGAGCGTGATGCCGGCCGACCTACCGGCTATCTCTTTGCCCGCCTCGGGCGCGGCGTCGCCGCCGCCGGCCCGTGGTATGCTCGCGACCCGCAAGCGGCCTCGCCCGCATTGTTAGGAGCATTGGCCGAAGCCGCGAACGGTCTGCCGCTGGCGGTCGGCGTCCTCGAGGCCAATCGCCGTGCGGCGGAAGTGGCCCTCGAGGGCGGCCTTCGCGAGCAGCCCGACCCGCCCTCGCGCATGAGGGCGGGGACCGACGTCACGCCATCCGCGCAGGATCAACTGCTGGGCATCGGCTCGCCAGCAAAAGGCTGATCTGGCCCTCATCCTGCGGCTGCCTTCACAGCGAGAAACGACAATAGCGAAGCGCGCGGCCGACTGACCATCTGAGAGGGAGACACCATGTCGGCTCTCGAAGAGCGAGTTCAACTGCGTCACCCTGAGCGGGGCAAGGCCGCCCCGCGCATCGAACGACGGAAGTATGAGGCGGTGAAGCGCGCCATCCTGAGGGCGGTTCCACGAAAAGAGCCCGGGCTAGCCGTTCGCCGGCCTAGCGCCCGCGGTCACGCGCCTTCTTACCAGAGCAGAGCGGGTCAAGCTGGGATCCGTCGGCTGGTATGCAACTTCGGTCAAGCTCGACCTCGAGGCGCGTGGCTTCTTGCGCCGCGTCTCAGGCGCCGCCCTGCAACGCCTCATCCGCCTCAAGTGAAACACGCCCGCGCAGGTCGGGCGCCATCTCCTGAGCCCCAGCGCTCGATGCTCGAACGAGTAGAATGGCTCCCGTTCGCGGAGAAGGCCCGAGGCGCGCTTCATGGCGCTGCGCCCGGTGGAAACAGGTAGCGCACGTATCTCAACGCTCCCGCTGAAGAGGAAACTATGCCGATGCCTCGCAATCGATCCCTGCTCGCGGCTCTCGCGCCGCTCCTGGTCATAATAGCCGGCATGGCCTGCCGCATTCCATGGCCCGGCCAGCCGGTCGGGCCGGCCCCTCAGCCTCCATCGTCATCATCCACTCCCGCCGTCCCCGCCGCGATTTCGAGGCTTGTGGTCGTCGGCCCTCGACCGCTGTCGTGCCCGGCAGGTATGTGCCTGCAGATTTACGATCCCGCCAGCGGCGAGTACTGGGCGGACCAGCCAGGGATCCGGGGTCTTTCCTATCAGCCCGGCTTCGTGTGGCAAGTGCTCGTCGAGCAGGCCGGCAGCCCCTCACCGGCCGCCTGGACGGTGACCCAGGTGGTCGCGCAAGAGGTGGCAGCGGGTGAAGTGGCCGTAACCTCGCCTCACGTGGGCGAGGCCTTTCGCGCCGGCGAAGCCGTGCGCGGCAAGGTCTCGGCCGCCCCGTCCGACAGACAACTGGTCTATCGCGTGTACGACGCCGGCGGAACGCTGATCGGCCAGGGTCCCATCGCGGTAACCCCCGCCGACGCGGGCTCCGGGTCTTTCGAGTCGGTCATCCAGTTTGCGGAGTATGAGGGGCCAGGGCGGATCGAGATACTCGACCTTTACAGCTCGGCCGGATTCGTCGGCAGGTCAGCTTCTGTCGATCTCTACCTGGGGATGACGGTGCCGCCAGAATCAAGACCCTCTGCACAGGTGCTTGAGTCGCGCAGCATCCACATCGATTCGCCCGCGCGATACTCGGTGGCCCCTCCGACCTTCGAAGTTCGCGGCCGGGTGTCCCTCTCGCCGTTTGAGAACACACTCGGTTATCACGTGTTCGGCGCCGACGGCCGCCTGCTAAACGCGGGCAGCCTGATGGTGCAGGCCGAACTCGGCCAGCCCGGCACCTTCGCCAGCCCGATCGCTGCCCCTGCCTCGTACCGCGGGCCGGTGCGCCTGCTGATCTTCGAAGGCAGCGCGGCTGATGGCTTGATTCTGGCCTCCGCGACGCTCGACCTCTTCGTCGATGGAGGCTCGCTGCCCTGAGGCACGCGGCTACCGGCGGAGGAGTGCCCCATGAAGAACATACGAGCGCTGGGACTTATCACGCTTTGCGGAGTGGCCGGCGTCGCGTGCCTTGCCGGCCGAGCCGCCCAACCGGAGGTGAATATGCCCTCTCCCACGGCTCCCCCAACGGCGGCCCCTCCCACGTTGCTGACTGCGTCATACACGCCCGCTCCCATCCCCGATGAATTCCGCGAGAACTACACCAGCTTGAGCCGCGAGCCCTCCGCGCTGGACCGCTACTTTGGCGCCGCCGCGAATCCGCTGCCCGGCGCCACGCGCTTCGGCGCCGAACTTCTGCCTGCCAATGGGAACCGCGGCGAGACCCTGCTCGACCCGCGAAGCCCCGCAGGCCTCCGCCTCTATCTCGACCGATTGCAGATCCTGGGGGTGACCGGAGTCACCGTTTAGATCTCCGACCCGTTGTTCGATTCTGCCTTTCCGCGATCCGCGGAATACGTAGCCTTCTATCGCGAGGTGTCGGAAGAAGTCCATTCCCGGGGCCTGCTCCTGCTGGTGGAGAGCGGACCCGTCTTCCCCGATGCGCAGTACTCGAACGTGCGTTACGACTGGGCCCGCCTTACGCCGCAAGCCTTCTTCGAGCAGCGCCGCCGGCAATTGCAGACCATCGCCGAGGAAGTGAAGCCCGACCTGCTCTCGATCAGCAGCGAGATCGGCACCGAGGTGATGTTGACCGGGCTCGACTTCTCCACCTCGCAGTACATGGACTTCGTGCGCGAGGCCGCCGAAGACCTGGGGGGTTTTCCGGCCACGCGCGAGGGCGCGGGCGCCGGCAGTTGGGAGCGCGAGGACTATCTACGCGCCCTGGTCAAGGGGCCGGGCCTCCAGTTCGTCAATACCCATATCTATCCGCTGAGCAACGGCCGCACCGAGTCTGTCGAATGGGCCGATCAGGCCGCTGCGCTGGCCGCCTCCTACGGAAAAGAGGTCGTCATCGGCGAGGCGTGGCTCTACAAAGCCACGCCCGGCGAGCTCGGAGACCGCATCTCATACCAGCAAGCTTACGGTCGCGATGCATGCAGCTTCTGGCAGCCGTTAGACGTCCGCTTCATCCATGCCATCGCCCAGCTCGCGGCCCGCCGCGACGTGCGCTACGTGTCGTTCTTCTGGTCCGGCTTCTTCTCGAGCTGTCTCGAGTTTCAAGGCCCGCGCGGCTCGTCGTCCATGGTTGACCTTTACCGGCAGCTCAATCAGGCCCAGTTCAACGCGCCGTAGCAAGGCGCCTTGAGCAGAACGGGCCCGGCATACCAGGCTCTCCTGACCGGCGCGGGTTCGCCTTAGCCATCCCGCGGACCCGCTAAAGCAGGCGAGTCCACGCCCAGCCGGAGTCTCCGCCTTCTCTCGCGGGGGGCCGCGTCGCGCGTCACGTGCTTCGTCGCGGGCTTGCCGCCGATCCCGAAACGTGCTCAAATTGCCGAACCTGCCGGGATCGCCCGCGACGCCGCCGACCGCGTATGACGGCCGCTACGCCGCGCATCCCACCTCGCGCCAGAGTCAGGACTCTCACTCATGACATCCTCGTCCTACCGCGATCCAACCATTCGAAACGTCATCCTCGGCATCCTTCTCTTCGCCGTCTTCCTCGTAGCGGTCTGCTCTCTGCCGCAAGTTGTGAAGACTCTCGGCGCCGGGCTGCTCTACCTGCCCAGCCGGCTGGGGCTGGTGGAGATGGTGCACCGCGACCAGATCCAGGCGATTGACATGCGCAGCTCGCCGCCTCAGGTTGACCTTCCCCAGGCGCGGCGCTATGCGGTGTACACCGATGACTACGATCTGCTGGTGATGAGTGATGAAATCCTCCGCATCGGGGCTGAACCCTGGCTGGTTGTCCTGAGCCCCGGGTCTCACGCCGAGCTGCGCCTGACGGGCGTTGAACGCGGGCTCATGCCGTACGACAGCCCCTATGCCGCGGGGCGCCCGGTCTTCACTTTCGAGGTCCTCGAGCCGGGCGTGCACGACTTGATCTTCCCGCGCCGCGCTGCCACCTTCTACATTCTTCCCGACACGACTTCCGGCAAGGAACGCCTGATCCTTCTGGCCTATGCCGTGGAGGTCGCGATTCTCGGTACGGCGGTTGGCCTGCCATACTGGCGCGCCGTGAGAAACAGGCGCGCGCGCCTGGCCGCGATGCTCCCGCCCCGCCCGGCGCAGGCGGATGAATTCTGGAGAACCGAGAGCCGTCGTCAGCGGCACAACCCTCGGCGCCGGCCGTGAGGGTCTTCCAGGATGAGCGACCGTCCCATGCGTCTCCCGCCGAATCAAATGATGCTGAAGCTCTACAACACGCCGCTGGCGCTGCTCCTGGGGCGCATGTTCTTGCTGCTGACGACGCGCGGCCGGCGCTCCGGGGTTCTGCGCACGACGCCACTGCAATACGAGGAGATTGACGGTGCTTACTACCTGGGCGCGGCGCGAGGGGTGCGTGCGGATTGGGTGCGCAACATTCAGGCCGACCCTTCAGTGGAGGTGCGCATCGGGCGGCGTTCCTTCCGCGCCACCGCGCGCGTCCTGACCGAACCCGGGCCAATCGCCGATTTCCTCGAAGTTCGCCTTCGCCGCCACCCGCACATCGTTGGCGCCATTCTGCGGTCCGAAGGACTCCCGAGGCATCCCGCCCGCGCGGATCTCGAGGCTTACTCCCGCCGCCTGGCCATGGTTGTCCTGACACCGGCCGCTTCGAACCGGTCGGCCTGACGATCAGGTGTGGAAGAACGCACCGGCGTGCCATTGCCCTCGAACGGCACTCTCGTCCGCGATTCCGTCGCCGGCCGATAACCCATGATTGACATCTTCATATTCGATTTCGACGGCTTGATTCTCGACACCGAGTCTCCATTCTTCCTCGCCTGGCAAGAGATTTATCGCGAGCACGGGTGCCAGGTGTCGCCCGTCGAATGGGCCGCATGGCTTGGCACCTCGCCCGACCCCGAACAGCCCTACCTGACCCTCGAGAGGCATCTCGGCCGGCCCGTGGACCGCCCGGCGCTCCACCTCCGCCGCATCCGCCGCGAGCGCGAGCTGCTTGCGGCGCTCGAGGCCGCCCCCGGGTTCGAGCGCTTCGCGCACTCGGCACGCGCCCGCGGCCTGCAACTAGGGGTAGCCTCCAGCTCCGATCGTGCGTGGGTGCTCGGGCACCTCGGTCGGCTCGGGTTGCGCCCCCTCTTCGCGAGCATCAAGTGCGCTGAGGATGTGCCGGCGACCAAACCCTCCCCCGACCTCTATCGGGCCGTCCTGCAGGAATTGAACGGAGAGGCCTCCCAGGCCGTGGCCTTCGAGGATTCGGTGCATGGTATCCACGCCGCGAAAGCGGCCGGCCTGTACTGCGTCGCAATCCCCAATCCAATCACGAGCCATCTGGTCCTGCGTGAGGCCGACATGGTGGCCTCGGGCTTTGACAAGTTGACGGTGGATTACATCCTGGCCGCAGCCGGCCGAACTGGAAGCACCTCTGTGCCGGATTGAGGCTTGCGCGCCCAAGCGAAGCGGCCGATCCAGCGCGGCACCGCGGCCTCCCTTATGCGATAATGGATTCGGCGGCCTGCCTCTGGATTCTCGGGTGCACCCGCGCATTCCGCGACCGGCCATGGACGCCTGCACGGGCGGCCTCGCACGCGGCGAAGAAAGGATTCCTGATGAGACGCTTAGCCCTGCTTGTACCGATTGCCACCCTGGCTTTGGGCGTGGCGGCGCCTTCGGCCTCCCTATTCTCCAGATCCGCCTCGCTGCAAGCCACCCAACCCCCGGCCAGCGCGACGCGAGCCGCGCCGGCGCCGACGGCAACGCGCAGCCCAACGCCGACATCCACGAAGGCTCCTTCTACCCCAGCCCCCACCCTCGTCCCGGGTTCGGCCGGCGTAACCACCGTGAGTCACGGCTTCTTTCCCGGAGGTGACTTGCGCCTGGCCGTGGCATTCCCCGGCCCGGTGCAAGCGCTGCTTGAGAACCTCACGGGAGACCTGGCCGACCCGTGCCGCGCCATCAACAAACTGGGCGAGGAAGTTTACTGCGTCAGTCCGGTCCTGCCGCGCGGCAAGACGTTGACCCTGCGCGTCTTCCTCAACTGGACCGACCGCGTGGCTCTCCTGGCGGACTTCATCCTGCCGGCGGCCGCGGCGACGGCCACCCCGCCCCCTGCAACGTGCACCGCCGACGGTCAGGGCTTCTCCAACAACTGCCAGCCGGTGCCGATGCCGGGCTGCGAGACTACTCAGCTTGATCAATGGCACGGCCTGATCTGTTTCGACTCGTGCGGGCGCTCGCAGGCCTCCTGCCTCCCGCCGGTTGAGAGCTCGATCCGGCCCTGACCGGCGGCGCGGCAGCATGCTCGCGGCACGATGGCACGACACACGGTTGGAGGAGGTTGCTCATGCCCGTCAGAATTCGGATTACCGCCGGCAAGGTCATCGCCGAGGCGGAGTTGAATGAGAGCCCTACGGCCAAGGCGATCCTCAAGGCGTTGCCGATTGAAGGCGAAGCCAATCGCTGGGGTGAGGAGATCTACTTCGAGATCCCGGTGAAGCTTGAAGAGGCGCCCGACGCGCGCCAGGAGATGGCCGTGGGCGAGCTGGCCTATTGGCCGGTGGGCGCTGCGTTCTGCATATTCTTCGGCCGCACGCCGGTCAGCCGCGACGAGAAACCGCGCGCCTACAGCAATGTCAACCCCTTGGGAACCATCGCCGGCGATGCCACGGTCTTTCGCACCGTGCGCGATGGCGAGGCCGTGCGCATCGAGCGCGCCTAGCCAACTCGGATGCTCGCCCATGGTCAAGGCCTGCGGCGAGTTGCGGCCTGGCCATGCCAAACATGAATCGCGAAGTCCTGCCATATCTAGAATGCCCTCGTTGCCACGGAGACCTGGCATGGGCAATTGACGCCGAGGACGAAGAAGGCCTCACGGCCGCCGAGGCGCGCTGCACGCAGTGTGCCTCCGGCTATTCCGTGCGCGACGGAATCGCGGCATTCCTGACGGCGGATGTGTCGGACGAGGATCTCTGGCAGAGTTCCGCGAGCGCCCTGGCGCAGGCTGTGGAAGGCGATGACCGCCTGCGATCTCCCCTGATGCAGGCGCCTCCCGCCTCTCTTGCGCCGGCCGATTTGTTCTTCCGTGCACTGCTCACCGAAGAACGTGGCGACTTCGCTGAGGGTGAACGGCTGGCTGCCCTGGCCAGGGACGGGTTGTATGCTCCTGCATACCGTGCCTGCCATCGCCGTCAGATTGAATGGGTCGTGCGCCGGCTGAAGGATGCAGGCGGGCCTGTTGTGGACCTTGCGAGCGGGCGCGGTGATTTGGCCGGCCCGTTGTTGCACAGCACCGCAGCCGATATTCTCATCACCGATTTCTCGCTGCGCGTTCTTCGCCGCAACCGCCGCTGGCTAGAGGCCATGGGGCATCGCGGGCGCGCTAGCTTGCTCGCGTTCGATGCTCGCCGTACGCCCTTCCGCCCGGCCAGCCTCTCGTGGATGACAACCAACCTCGGGCTGGCCAACATCCGCGATCCCGGCCCGCTGCTCGATGAATTGCGCCGCGTCGGCGGCGGCCAGTTGCTGGCCATCTGCCACTTTTATCCCCCGCAAGACGATGCCAACCGCCAGGCCATCGTTCACCTCGGCCTCGATTCGCTTCTCTACAAAGAACAAGCGCTGGCCTCCTTGCAGGCCGCCGGGTGGAAGACGGTGATCGAGAATGCGTGCATCGGCGATGCGATGCCGACGCCAACCAGCCGCCTGATTGAAGACGCAGGGATTGATGCGCTCCCCGTGGCACCCACCCAACTGGAATGGTGCGTGTTGGTCTGCTCCTGACCTGCACCTGCTCCCCGCAACCACCCCTCGCGGGGCAGCCTCGCACGCCCGGCCCCCCGACTTCGACACCTGTTTTCCGGCTGTGCCATAATTCAGAGTGTGAGCCGCCTGCCCATTCGGCTGCGCGGCCGCACCCGGCCGGGCTGCAGGGCGTGTGGCTCAAAGGGCGCGCAGGCCGCACCGGCGAGCATCGGTCACCGAGGAGACGTTCGCGTGACTCTGGCGACCGAAGACATTGTCAAACTGCTTTTGGCCATCTTCAATGGCGGCTTGATCGGTGCAGAGCGCGAGTTTCGCGATAAGGCGGCCGGCTTCGGCACGCTCATCTTCATCTGCGTCGGCGCTACGCTGTTCACCATGTTCTCCATGCGCTCCCGCCCCAGCGGCGACCCGTCGCGCGTGGCGGCCAACATCGTCAGCGGCATCGCCTTTCTCGGAGCAGGGGTCATCCTGCGCGAAGGCGGGCGCATCATGGGCCTCACCACCGCCTCCACCATCTGGCTGGCCGCGGCCCTCGGGATGGGCCTGGGCG
>JAPLGX010000210.1 GCA_026389925.1 Chloroflexota bacterium | reverse complement strand
AAACTCCTGCGGGCCATCTTCGGAGAGAAATCGCGCGACGTGAAAGACACCTCGCTGCGTCTGCCGCACGGCGAGCGCGGCAAGGTGGTGGAGGTCAGGGTCTTCACTCGCGACGAGCACCACGACCTGCCCGCGGGCGTGGAGAAAATGGTGCGCGTGGCCGTCGCCCAGCGGCGCAAGATCACCGAGGGCGACAAGATGGCCGGCCGCCACGGCAACAAGGGCGTGGTCTCCAAAGTCGTGCCGGTTGAAGACATGCCGTTCCTCGACGACGGGACGCCGGTCGACATCCTCCTTAACCCGCTGGGCGTTCCGGGACGAATGAACATCGGGCAGATTCTCGAGACGCACCTCGGCTGGGCCGCCACCCATCTCGGGTTCGGCGCCACCTCGCCCGTGTTCGACGGCGCAGACGAGATCGAAATCGAGGCGGAACTGGCGCGGGCCTGGCTCATCGACCAGGCCTGGGCTGAAATGACTCGCCGCGCCTGGGACTGGATGGCCAAGCAGGGCGTGGACAGCGAGACGATGATGGATGACGACGAGGTGCGACGCCTGTACCTTGAAGATTGGCTGCCGCGCCGCGGATTCAAGGCGGACCTGATTTCGACGGATGTGACCTATGCCCGCCGCGCGGCGCTTTCTGAATGGCTGCGTGAGAAGAACATCAAAGCCGAGGATGTGCTGGTGTACGAGGACTCGCAACTGCCGCGTCTGGCGCAAACCACGGTCGACGAACATGCCGTGGCGGTGGGGCTGCGCCTGTGGTTGGCCAGCCAGGGGGTCGAGGCCGGCGGCGCCGACCTGGCCGGGCTGCGCCAGAAATCGGAAGAGCATACCCTGGCCACCGGCGCGCCCTCTCCCGTCCTCGGCAAGCAAGTCCTGCGCGACGGAAAATCGGGCGAGGCGTTCGACCAGCCGGTCACCGTGGGTGTGATGTACATGCTCAAGCTGCATCACCTGGTGGAAGACAAGATCCACGCCCGCTCGACCGGCCCTTACTCGCTCGTGACCCAACAGCCACTGGGAGGCAAGGCCCAATTCGGCGGCCAGCGGTTCGGCGAGATGGAAGTGTGGGCGCTGGAGGCTTATGGCGCCGCATACACCCTGCAAGAAATGCTGACGGTCAAGTCGGACGATGTCCAAGGCCGGGTCAAGGCCTATGAGGCGATCGTCAAGGGTGAGAAGATAGAAGCGCCTGGCATTCCGGCCTCTTTCCGAGTGCTGGTCAAGGAGTTGCAGAGCCTCGGGCTCTCGGTCGAGGCGGTGGGCGAGGGTGGGGAGACGGTGCGCTTCGGCAAGGACGAGGAAAAGGCCCGCCCGCCGCGAATCGGATTTGGGTTGCTCTCGTTGGATGGCGACTAGCCCACCGCTGCGCAGCCCGGCAAATTAGCTTGACGCGTGCCCAAGCGCATGGTAGAATTATTACCCGTTGCATCAATCTGAGCCGAGTGGGTGGGTTCGCCGGCCCCCTCGAATTGAATAGCGAATCGCCTGGGGCGAGGCCATCGCGTACTCTCGATGGCCTCCCCTACTGCCAAGGACAAGGTCGGAAAGGCCCACAGCCGGGCGGAATGCCTGGCGTGGCTGTTAGGAGGGCTGAAATTGCCGACGACTAACCAGCTCGTGCGCAAGGGGCGCAGCACCAAGCGGGCCAAGAGCAAGGCGCCGGCCCTGCTGTACACGCTCAACTCACGGCGCCAGCGCCGCATTCGCCAACCGCGCGGCGCGCCACAGAAGCGCGGCGTGTGCACGGTGGTGCGCACCATGACTCCCAAAAAGCCGAACTCGGCGCTGCGCAAGATCGCGCGCGTGCGCCTGACCAACGGCATTGAGGTCACCGCCTACATCCCCGGCGAAGGGCATTCGCTGCAAGAGCACTCGGTGGTGCTGTTGCGCGGCGGGCGCGTCAAGGATTTGCCCGGTGTGCGCTACCACATCATACGCGGAACGCTTGACACCACCGGTGTCGAGGCACGCCGCCAGAGCCGCTCGAAGTACGGCAACAAGCGCCCGAAGGAATCCGGCAAGTAAGCCGCCGGGTGGACTCACGGCTAGGGAGCAAGGACGATGTCGCGACGTGAACGGGCAGTCAACCGGCCAACCCCGCCGGACATTCGCTACAGCAGCCTCGTTGTCCAGAGGATGATTCACCTGGTCATGCGGCGGGGCAAGAAGAGCACCGCCGCCTCGATCGTCTACGGCGCCTTCGACCTCGTGCAGGAGCGCAGCAAGCGCGAGCCGATGGAAATCTTCGAGGAAGCGCTGAAGAATGTCGCCCCCAGTGTCGAGGTCAAGCCGCGACGGGTGGGCGGTGCCACCTATCAGGTGCCGGTCGAGGTGGAACCCGGGCGGCGCGAGAGCCTGGCCATGCGCTGGCTCATCGCCGCCAGCCGAGCGCGCGGCGGCAAGTCGATGCGCGAGAAGCTGGCCGGGGAGCTATTGGATGCGGCCGGCAACAGCGGCGCGGCGGTCAAGCGCCGCGAAGAAGTGCACAAGATGGCGGAGGCCAACCGCGCCTTCGCCCATTACCGCTGGTAACGAGGTCAAGCGAAGTATCTGGCGGACAGCGCGGCTCGCAAGGGGAGCCAGGCAGCACGTTCGACCGGAAACATGCGCTGCACGGGTCGCCGAGAGAGACGCACATGCCACGCCAGATCCCGCTCGAGAGAGTCCGCAATATCGGCATCATCGCTCACATCGATGCCGGCAAGACCACGACCACAGAACGGGTCTTGTTCTATACCGGGCGGACGCACCGCCTGGGGTCGGTCGACGACGGCACCACCGTCACCGATTGGATGGAACAAGAGCGCGAGCGCGGCATCACCATCGTGGCCGCCGCGGTGAGCGCCGAGTGGCGTGGCTACTTTGTCAATCTGATCGATACGCCGGGGCACATCGACTTCACCGCCGAAGTGCAGCGCTCCTTGCGGGTGCTGGATGGCGGGGTGGTGGTCTTCGACGCGGTGCAGGGCGTCGAACCCCAGAGTGAAACGGTCTGGCGCCAGGCCGACCGCTACGGTGTGCCGCGCATCTGCTTCATTAACAAAATGGATCGGGTGGGGGCCTCCTTCGAGCGCTCGGTTGAGAGCATCAAGGAGCGCCTAGGCGCGAACCCTATCCCCATTCAATTGCCGATCGGCGCGGAATCTTCGTTTCGCGGGATGATCGATCTCTTGGCCGGCGAGGCCATTCTGTACTGCGACGATTTGGGCGCAGCCCCGGAGCGCGGGCCGATCCCGCCGGAATTGACACCGCTGGCGGAAACGCAGCATGCCCGCATGGTCGAGCAAATCGCCGAGACGGACGAGGCCCTGACCCTCAAGTACCTGGAGGGCAAGCCCATCGCCGCCGACGAGCTGCGTGCGGCCTTGCGCCGGGCGGTGATTGCGGGCACGGCCGCTCCGGTGTTGTGCGGGTCGGCGCTGCGCAACAAAGGCATCCAGCCGGTGCTCGACGCGGTGGTGGATTTGCTTCCCTCCCCGCTCGACATCCCGGCCGTGCGCGGCGTGCATCCCTCGACCGGCGAGGAAGAGACTCGCCCGGCCGACGAGAACGCACCCCTCAGCGCCCTGGTGTTCAAGATTGTGACCGACCCGTACGTCGGGCGGCTGGCTTACTTCCGCGTGTACTCGGGAAAAATCACCCAAGGCACGACGGTCTTCAATTCGACCAAGGGCAAGCGCGAGCGCGTGGGGCGTCTCATCCGCATGTACGCCGACCGGCGCGAGGAAATGAGCGAGATCCTGGCGGGCGACATCGCCGCGGTGCTGGGCATGAAAGATTCCTTCACCGGGGATACGCTGTGCGCCACGAGCAACCCGATCGTCTTGGAGAACATCGCCTTCCCCACCCCGGTGATCATGGTGGCCATCGAGCCGCGCAGCGCGGTCGATCAGGACAAGCTCGCGCAGGCGATGCAGAAACTCTCGGAGGAAGATCCCACCTTCCAGGTGCGGGTGGACGAGAACACAGGCCAGACGATCATCGCCGGCATGGGCGAATTGCACCTGGACGTGCTGGTCGATCGCATGCGCCGCGAGTTCAATGTCCAGGCCAATGTCGGCCGGCCGCGCGTGGCCTACAAGGAATCGATTACCCGCGCGGTGCCCAAGATCGAGTACCGCTACGTCAAGCAGACCGGCGGACATGGGCAGTACGGGCACGTGGTGCTCTCGCTCGAACCGGGCCAGCCCGGGTCGGGCATCACCTTCGAAAACAAGATTGTCGGCGGGTCGATCCCGCGCGAATACATCCCCGGGGTCGAGAAGGGTGTGCGCGAGGCGTCCGAGGCCGGCGTGCTGGCCGGGTATCCCGTGGTGGATATCGCCGTCAAGCTGATCGACGGCTCGTACCACGAAGTGGACTCAAGCGAAATGGCTTTCAAGATGGCCGGCTCGCTGGGCTTCAAGGAAGGCGTGCAGCGCGGCGCGCCGGTGTTGCTCGAGCCGGTGATGCGGGTCGAGGTGGTCACGTCGGAAGAGTACCTGGGCGACATCATGGGCAACCTTTCGGCCCGGCGAGGAAACATCCTGGGCATTGAGCCTCGCCCGGGCGGGGCCCAGGCGGTGCGAGCCGTGGTGCCGCTTGCGGAAATGTTCGGCTATGCCACCCAGCTGCGCTCGTCCACTCAGGGACGCGGGGTGTTCACGATGGAGTTCGACCATTATCAGGCGGTGACCCAAGAGGTCGCCGAAAAGGTCATCCAGGCCTAAGCGGCCATCGCCGCACCGACGTCGCGCAGGAGGACTTATCATGTCGAAGGAGAAGTATGTCCGCAACAAGCCGCACCTGAACGTAGGGACGATGGGGCACATCGACCACGGGAAGACGACGCTGACGGCGGCGATCACGAAGGTC
>JAPLGX010000126.1 GCA_026389925.1 Chloroflexota bacterium | reverse complement strand
CTGGTCCCCCCGCATTCAGTTGCGGAAAACGTCGTGCTGGGCCTCGACCGGCCGCGATTCTTGCTTAACCTGCGCGAGGTCGAGGAGCGAGTCGCGGCGCTGGGCGAGCAGTACGGATTGAACGTCAACCCGCGGGCCAAAATCTGGCAGCTCTCGGTGGGCGAACAACAGCGCGTGGAAATCCTCAAGATGCTTTTCCGCGGCGCGCGGGTCCTCATCATGGATGAGCCCACCTCCGTCCTCGCGCCACAGGAGGTCGGTTCGCTGTTCGGCACGCTGCGCGAGATGACCGGCCGCGGCCATACGATCATTTTCATTTCGCACAAGCTGGGAAGCCCTGTGCGCACTCAGTGATCGCGGGCTGCCGGCGCTGCGCGACGTTTCCTTCCGGGTGCGCTCGGGCGAAATCCTCGGCCTAGCCGGGGTGGCGGGCAACGGGCAGCGCGAATTGGCGGCGGTCTTGACCGGCCTGCATCCTTCCACCAGCGGGTTGATGCGCTTTTCTGGTGCGCCGCTGGGACGGCAGACGCGCTGGCTGGACATCGGCCAGCGGTTGGCACATATCCCCGAGGACCGTGCCTCGGTTGGCAGCATGCCGGGGCTGAGCGTGGCCGACAACCTGATCCTGAGATGCTTCGAACGCCCGCCGATCGGTGTGGGTTGGGCCATCAATCGATCGGCGGTGAGGCAACACGCCGAACGCCTGGTGACGGAGTATCAGATCTCCACCCCCACGATTGAAACTCCGGTGCGCATGCTTTCGGGCGGCAACTTGCAGAAGGTCATCCTGGCTCGCGAAACGTCGGGGCACCCCGAACTCATGGTCGCCGTTCACCCGACGCGGGGCCTGGATGTCGGAGCGACGGAAGCCGTTCACAAACTGCTGATCGGTCAGCGAGATGCCGGCGTCGCCATCCTGCTCATCTCCGAGGACTTGGATGAACTCCTATCGCTCAGCGACCGGCTGGCGGTGATGTACGAGGGGCGCATCGTCGGAGAAATGCCGACCGAGGGGGCCGACATCAATACGATCGGCCTCATGATGGCAGGTACGAAGGTGGAAGGATGAACCTTGCGCGCCTCCCTTATCGCCTGCGAATTGAAACCCGCGCTGACAACCCGGGCTGGATGGGAATCGTCTCCTCGGTCTTGGGGGTTGTGCTGGCGCTGGTGGTCGGCGCATTTCTCTTGCGAGCGGCAGGGGCGCAGGATGCAGTCGCCACCTACCGCGAGATATTCAAGGAAGGGTTTGGAACCTTCGCCGACTGGCGGGCCGGAGCCGCGGCGTTGTTATCGGGCGGGGATTGTCCCAAGGGTCTGCTGTGCTTCGGACCGCTCTCCGATACTCTGGTGAAAGCTTCGCCGATCCTTTTGACGGGGCTGGCGTGCATCCTGGCCTTTCGCATGAAGCTGTGGAACATAGGTGCCGATGGCCAGATGTTCCTCGGCGCCTGGGCCGCGACGGCCGTGGCCGTCTTCATTTTGCCGAAGACGACGGATCGCTGGGTGATGCTTGCAGCAATGGCCGCCGCCGGACTTCTCGCGGGGATGGCCTATGGGGCAATCCCGGGCTTCCTCAAGGCCCGCCTCAACATCAACGAGATCATCACCACCTTGATGCTGAACTACGTGGGCTACAAATGGGTGGAGTTTTTCGTCGTCGTCGGGCCGTGGAGTATCGGGGACTTCGAATCCACCGGGAGGTTCCCCACGCCGGCGACGTGGCCGCGGTTGACCGAATTCGCCGATCGCTTCCCCGCCCTCAGCGGTCTGACCGCTCACCCGGGCATCTTGCTCGGCATCGCTGCCGCGATCGTGCTGGCATGGTTGCTCTACCGGAGCCGGTGGGGGTATGAGATCCGGGTCATCGGTGACAACCCCAAGGCGGCGCGCTATGCCGGCATCAGCTTGCAGCGCAACATCCTGCTGGTCATGATGTTCTCGGGAGCGTTGGCCGGCCTGGCCGGGATGAACGAGGTCGCGGCGTTGCGTGAACTCAATGGCCGCCTTTCAAAGGGCTACGGTTTCACCGGTGTGATTGTCGCCTGGCTTGCCCGGCTCAATCCGCTGGCCGCGATCCTGGTCTCCTTCCTCTTCGGTGGTTTGCTGGTGGGCACGAAGATGATCATGCCGCAAGGAATTGCCTCGATGCTGCAAGGCGTGATCCTGTTCGTGGTCGTGGGCACGGAGCTCTTGTTCCGCTATCGCATACGGGTGGAGAAAGTCGGGCTCCGGCTAGTAGCCGCGGCGGAGGGATCGCATGACGAGTAACGCCTTGTTGGCTCTTGGGCTGACCATCGCTTTCGGGGCCCTCGTGAGCGGCAGCCCGCTTCTGTTTGCGACTATCGGCGAAATCCTTTCCGAGCGGGCGGGCGTTATGAACCTGGGCATCGAAGGGATGATGCTGGTCGGCGCCATGGGCGGATTTGCCGTCTGGTCGCACACCGGAAGCCTGCTTCTGGGCATGGGAGCCGGGATGCTGTTCGGTGGATTGCTGGCGCTGGTCCACGGCTACATCACCATTACCCTGCGCGCGGATCAGGTGGTGAGTGGACTAGCCGTCACCTTCCTCGGCACCGGTCTCTCCAGCATCCTGGGCGCCCCCTATGTCGGCGAGCGTGTGCCCGAGCCGTTCACCCTGGTGGTCCCTATCATCCAACGCATTGCCGCGCAGCAGCTGATCCTGGTTGTGCTCGGCCTGCTGTTTGCCCCACTGGTGTGGTATTTCGTGAACCGCACGCGTCCCGGGCTCAATTTGCGATCGGTTGGCGAGTACCCTTCCGCGGCCGACTCACTCGGCATCAACGTCTTCCGCACCCGTTACCTGTACGTCGTCCTGGGCGGCGTGCTGAGCGGGTTGGGCGGTGCCGCCATGAGTCTGGTGACCGACCCTGGCTGGGTGGACGGCAAGACCTCCGGCTTGGGCTGGATTGCGGTGGGTCTGGTGATTTTCGCTGCGTGGGACCCGATGCGTGGGCTGCTCGTCTCGTACTTCTTCGGGTTGCTGCGCCGCTTGCCGCTCGATCTCCAAAATCCGGCGCTGCCGCTCATCTCGACTGCCAACAACCCGACGTTGGGCCGCTTCATGGACATGTTGCCGTACCTGGCGACGATCCTTATCCTGGTTCTTGGATCGCGGGAAGCCATCCGCAAACGAATGGGGGCCCCGGCGGCGCTGGGGGTGCCCTACATCCGCGGGGAGCGAGGTCTGTAAATGGGGGCCTTCCTCGGATACCGATGCTCGCTGTGCGCGGCCGAGTATGGACCGCGTGACGTGACGTACACCTGCCCGAAGGATGGCGGCAGCCTGGACGTCGTGCTCGACTACGCGGCGATCCGCCGTTTGGCTTCGCCGGCCTCGATTTCCGCTTCTCGCGAACTGTCCATCTGGCGCTATCTGCCGCTCCTTCCGGTCGACGACCCCGGGCACGAGGGCACGGCGCTGCACGCCGTGGGATGGACGCCGATGCTCCACCCCGCCCGTCTCGCCCAACTCGCCGGGCTCGACCAGGTGTGGCTCAAGGATGATGGTCGCAACCCGACGGCCTCCTTCAAAGATCGCGCCAGCGCGGTGGCCGTGGCGCGCGCGCAAGAGATCGCAGCCGATATCATCGTCACGGCCTCGACCGGCAATGCCGGCGCCGCATTGGCGGGCATGGCCGCCGCGGCGGGGAGGCCGGCGGTCATCCTCGCCCCTAAAACCGCGCCCCCGGCCAAGGTGGCCCAGTTGCTCATCTTCGGCGCACGGGTCATTCTGGTGGACGGCACCTACGACCAGGCGTTTGATCTGGCACTGGAGGCGGCGAGCGCCTTCGGATGGTACTGCCGCAGCACGGGCTACAATCCTTTCACAGTCGAGGGCAAAAAGACCGCTGCGTTCGAGATCGCAGAACAGTTCACGATGATGGCCCAGCCCTCTTCCGCCCCCAAGGCGGTCTGGGATGTGCCGGACGCGGTCTTTGTCTCGGTGGGCGACGGCAACATCATTTCCGGTTTGCACAAGGGCTTCAAAGACCTGCTGGCTTTGGGCTGGATCGAGCGGATGCCTCGCCTGTATGGCGTGCAATCCACCGGGTCGGCGGCGATCTACAATGCCTTTGTGAGTGGTGGGGAGACGATTACTCCGGTCCGCGCCTCGACCTTGGCCGACAGCATCTCGGTTGATTTGCCGCGGGATGGCGTGCGCGCCGTTCGCGCGGCGCGCGAAACGGGTGGGGCGTACCTGGCGGTCAGCGACGAGTCGATTCTTGTGGCGATGCGCGATCTGGCTCGCGCCGCTGCCGTGTTCGCGGAACCGGCGGGGGCCGCGGCCTATGCCGGGCTCGTGGCCGCGATGCGCGATAGACTCATCGGCCGGGACGAGCGCGTGCTGGTTCTCAACACGGGCAGTGGTCTGAAGGACGTGCGCGCCGCCATGCAAGCGGCGGGTGAGGCGCCGGTCATTGAACCGACGCTGAATGCGTTGAAGAGCTCGCTCGGGCGTGGCTAGCGGCGCCCGCAGTCCTTATCACCTCGGGTCAGAGGTCGGCGCAGGGTGGACCCGCGCCGGCGTCTGAGCATCCCCGCTCATCGAGAAGCGCCGCCTGGCCCATCTGTCCTCGATTGGTAGGCGTATGACCTACTGGGATCGGTATCTCCAACCGACCACGGTCGATGAGGCTCTGCGTGTGCTGGCGCAGGCGCCCGGCGAGTCGTGCGTGATCGCGGGAGGGACGGACCTGCTGCTCGACCTGCAGCAGGGGCGCCAGGCTCCCGTGCATGCGCTGGTCGACGTCACCGGGATCCCCGAGCTGCGTGAGATCCGTGAAGAGGACGGGGCGGTCTTTGTCGGGGCTGCCGCCACGCATTCCCGCATCGTTGAGCATCCGCTGCTGATCCGCCATGCGCCGTGCCTGGTGGAGGCCTGTTCGCTCATCGGCGGGCCCCAGGTGCGCAACGTGGCCACGCTGGGCGGCAATGTGTCGCACGGCTTGCCGGCGGCCGACGGGACAATTGCATTGCTCGCGCTTGGAGCGCAGGCGGTCGTCGCCGAGGCTGGTGGCCGCCGCACCGTACCCCTTGAGAGCCTTTTCATCGCGCCCGGGCGGACGACTCTCAGCGGGCGTACCGCCATCCTTGTGGGGTTGCGGTTCCCAGAACGTGGCGCGCATGAAGGATCTGCATTCCATCGCACCATGCGTCCGCAAGGCGTAGCCATTGCCATTCTGAACATGGCCCTCTGGCTGCGATTGGATGAGACGGGAACCATTGACGAGGCGCGCCTGGCAGCCGGACCGGGCGGACCGACACCGCGTCGGTCGAGGAGGGCCGAGGCACAGTTGTGCGGTCAAGCGGCCAACGGGGTCGTCATCGAGGGGGTCCTCGAGGCGCTGGCGGAGGATGTTCAACTCCGCACCAGCGCGCATCGCGCCACCGCCGAATATCGCTACCACTTGCTGGGTGTCCTGTTGCGTCGAATTGTGCCGAGAGCTCTCGCCTCGGTTGCTGGCGCGTTGCCGGCGATCGATGAAGAGCCGGGTGAATCGGTGGAAGTGGGGTAGGGGATGGAACAGCTGTCGTTGTGGGTCAATGGACTGAAGGTGGAGGTGGAGGTCGGGCCGGAGGAGATGCTCGCCGATGTCTTGCGCGAACGGCTCGGCCTGACCGGCACCAAGATTGGCTGTGACGAGGCGGAGTGCGGCACGTGCACGGTGGTCTTGGATGGCGAGCCCGTGCTCTCGTGCACTCTGCCGGCGCTCAAAGCCGCTGATCGCCGGGTGACAACGATTGAGGGATTGGCGCCCGCGAATGGCCTTCACCCGTTGCAGGAGGCGTTTGTTGTTCACGGCGCAATTCAGTGCGGATTCTGTACGCCGGGGCAGATCCTCACTGCGGCCGCCTTGCTCGCGCGCGTGCCGGATCCGAGCCCGGCGCAAGTCCGCCACGCGCTGAAGGGCACTTTGTGCCGCTGCGGAGGCTACCCATCCATCGAGAACGCGGTGCGAGCCGCCGCTGCGAGCATGCGCACTGGCCAAGGCATCCAGGGGCCCAGGCCGGCGCACGCCACCGCGACGCAGGTCGTTGGGCACACTGCGCCCAGGCCGGACGCCGCCGCTAAAGCCACCGGCCGCGCTCGCTTTGCCGACGACTACGTGTTCCCCGGCATGCTCCACGGTCGGGCGCTTCGCGCCGGCGTACCGCACGCAATCCTCAAGAAGCTCGACGTGTCACGCGCCAGGGCGCTCCCTGGTGTGGTGGCGGTTCTCACGGCAGAGGATGTGCCCGGTGAGCGCAACCACGGCCTGGTCGTGCGCGACTGGCCGGTGCTGGTCGGGGTGGGGGAGAAAGTCCGCACCGTCGGTGACGCAGTGGCCCTCGTCGCCGCCACCTCGCGCT
>JAPLGX010000065.1 GCA_026389925.1 Chloroflexota bacterium | reverse complement strand
CCGCGACGCACCGTCTCGTAGCCGTAGTCTTCCAGGCCCTGCACGGCGGCGTCGAGGATCAGATCCGCCAGGCGGCCACTCTCCGCGCCGAAGCGGTGCTCCCCAAGCGCGAGCAACTGCCCACCGAACGCTATCGCCCGCGCGACCGCATTCGCGCATACCTCTTGGACGTCTCGCGCACGCCGCGCGGGCCACAGATCACGCTCTCGCGCGCCGATCGCAGCATGCTGCGGCGTCTGTTGGAATCGGAAGTGCCCGAGATCTATCAGGGCATGGTGGAGATCAAAGGCATCGCTCGCGAGCCGGGCATCCGCTCGAAGGTGGCGGTAACGGCGCTGCAGGCCCACCTTGACCCGGTAGGTGCATGCGTGGGGATGCGCGGCGGGCGCATCCAGGCCATCGTGCGCGAGCTGCACGACGAGAAGATCGATGTCATCGAGTGGAACCCCGACCCGGCGGCCTTCATTGCCAAAGCGCTCAGCCCGGCGCGCGTGGCCGGCGTGTATCTGGATGACGACCCACAACGCGGCAAGACCGCGCTGGTCGTCGTCTCCGAAGACCAACTGAGCCTGGCTATCGGCCGCGAGGGAGTGAACGCGCGGCTGGGGGCCAAGCTGACCGGATGGCGGATCGACATCAAGAGCATCCCGGAATCCACCGCCGACGCGCTGGCCAAGTTGACTGGCGAACCCGGGCTGGCCGAACTCGCCGAGCAGCATGCCGATCTCATTCGGCCGGTCACTGAGGCGCTAGCCAGGAAGGCCGAAGGCCGCCCGCTGCCGCCCGAAGATTACCAGGCGATGGAGCAGCTGGTCAGCCTGGTCGAGTCGGCCCTCTCGCAACAGCGCGAAAGCCGGCGCAAGGCGCAGGCGCGGCGGCTGGCCGAGATCCGCAAGAACATCCCGCAGCCGGCCTACGAGATCCCCCTCAGCGAGATTGGCCTCGACGAACCGCTGGTGGCCGCCCTCACCGCGGCCGGCTTCACCAACATCGCTCAGACCTTCGAGCAACTGGCGCTCGACCCGGATGCGATACTGGCGCTGCCTGAAGTCGGCGCCCGCAGCCTGGAGGATCTGCGCTCAAAGAAGAAGAAGCCGGTGACCGTCGAATTCGACCCGGACTTGGGGGTGACCCTGGCCCATCGCACGCGCAAGGCCAGCCGCCTGCGCGAATGGGAAGCTCCGGAGGAATAGGCTGGCGGCGAGAGCCGCCCGGCAGACGCGATGAGCATGCGGCGCAAAGGCGCGCCTCGCACCAAACACGTCGCCCAGCGGACGTGCATCGGCTGCCGCCAAGTGCTGCCCAAGCGGACTTTGATGCGCGTGGTGCGAACGCCGGATGGGCTACAGCTTGACCCGACGGGCAAGGCGCCCGGGCGGGGCGCGTATCTTCATGACCGGCGCGCGTGCTGGGAACGCGCACTTGCAGGCGCGCTGGCGCCGGCCTTGCGAACGGAATTGACCGCGGACGACCGTGAACGCATGCGGGCGATCCTGGCATCTCTTCCCGTGGAAGAAAGTGACACCGCGCGCGGCACGTGAGCGCCTGCGATGACCATGAGACCGTCCCCAGCGCAACCCAGGCTGCCCTGCCCGCCACACCCGTGCGCGGTTCGGGGCGCACCGAAAGCGAGCCGGGTCATGCCATAAGCCAGGACGCCTCAGGCGCGGGAGCTCCCAGCGGTCCTTGCGGACGCCGGACGGACGCGGTCCCAAGAGGAGGTATGGGATGAGCGACAACGGACACAAAGTGGTGGAACTCCCGGAAACGCTCACCGTTCGCCATTTGGCCGAGCTCCTTCACGTCAGCCCGATCGAGGTGATCAAGCAGCTCATGGCCAATGGCGTGATGGCGAACATCAACCAGCAAATCGATTTCGATACGGCGGCGGTCATTACCCAGGAATTGGGTTTTGAGGCGCGCCTGCACAAGGAAGAGCACGAGGCACCGGCCGCCGAGGCCGAGGCCCCGGCCTGGCGCCGCGCCCTGGAAGGGGAGGACGCCACGCAGCTGACGCCACGGCCGCCGGTGGTGACCATTCTCGGTCACGTCGACCACGGCAAGACCTCTCTCCTGGACGCGATTCGCAGCACCGACGTGGCCGGCGGCGAGGCGGGCGGCATTACGCAGCACATCGGCGCCTACCAGGTGCTGCACAAGGACCGTCTGATCACGTTCCTCGACACGCCCGGCCACGCCGCCTTCACCGCCATGCGCGCCCGCGGTGCGCAGGTGACCGACATCGTCATCCTGGTGGTGGCTGCCGACGATGGCGTGATGCCTCAAACGCGCGAGGCTTACGCGCACGCCAAGGCGGCCAGCGTGCCGATCGTGGTCGCCCTCAACAAGGTCGACAAGCCGAACGCCAACCCCGATCGGGTGAAGCAGCAACTGGCGGAACTCGGCTTGACGCCGGATGATTGGGGCGGCGACACCATGGTCGTGCCGGTCTCCGCCAAGAAGCGCACCGGCATCGAGGACCTGCTCGAAGCCATCCTGCTCACCGCCGACAACACGCGCATCCTGGCCAACCCGGCCGGGCGGGTCATCGGCAGCGTCATCGAAGCGGAACTCGACCACGCCAAGGGGCCGATCTCCACCCTGCTGGTTCAGAACGGCACGGTGCATGTGGGCGACGTCCTCGTCGCCGGGACGGCGCATGGCAAGATCCGAGCGATGTTCGACTACCGCGGCCAGCCCATTCAGGCGGCTACGCCCTCCATGCCCGCGACCGTGCTCGGCCTGGGCCTGCTCTACGCCGAAACCGGGAATATCACCGAGAACGATATCATGCTGGCCTCGGCCTCGAGCGCGATCGTCATCGGCTTCAACGTTCAGGTGGATCACGTCGCTCAACGTGCCGCCGAAAGCGAACATGTCTCCATCCGTCAGTACGACATCATCTACCGGCTGACCGAGGACGTGGAGAAGGCCCTCAAGGGCCTGCTGGGGCCGGAGAAGCGGGAAGTGGTGATCGGGCGAGCCGAAGTGCGCGCCGTCTTCTCCACTTCGCGCATGGGCAAGGTCGCAGGCTGCTACGTCCGCGAGGGGGAATTGCGCCGCAATGCGCGAATTCGCGTGATGCGCGGCAGCCAGAAGCTGTTCGAGGGCGAGGTCGCCTCCCTGCGCCACGAGAAGGATGACGTTCGAGAAATCCGTCAGGGCTTCGAGTGCGGCGCGGCGGTCAAGGGATTCGAAGGCTTCCAGGTGGGCGACCTTCTGGAATGCATCGTGACGGAAACGGTACAGGCCTGATGCCGAGCGTTGCCCGCGCCCAGCGCCTGGCCGAACGCATCCGCCAGGAGATCGCCGACCTCATGCTGCGTGATCTGGTGGATCCGCGATTCCAGAGGTTGTCGGTCACCGACGTTCAGGTGGATCGCGAATTCGCCTTCGCCGACGTGTACGTGAGCACGGTGGAGGCGGAGGCGAGCCGGCGGGAGGAGATCCTCAAGGCCCTGGAAGGCGCGCGCGGTTATGTGCGCCATCACCTTGCGGCGCGCATTCCGCTGCGCACATTCCCTCAACTGCGGTTTCGCTGGGACCCCACGCCGGAACGCGCTGAACGGTTGGAGGGGTTGATCGACCGGCTGCAGAATCCTGGCGCAGGCAAGCGCCCCGGGGAGAAACATGGATAAGTCGATCGTCGAGCGCGTGCGTCGCACGCTGCACGAGGCCGGCCACGTGCTCCTGCTGACGCACGAACGCCCTGACGGCGACGCAATGGGGTCTCTGCTGGGCATGGCCTGGATGCTGCAGGCGGCGGGCCGGCGCGTGAGCGCCGTGAGCCGCGACGGTGTGCCCGGCTCATTCCGCTTCCTTCCCGGGAGCGAGATGGTGTCGGACAAGCTGCCGGCCGCGGCCGATATGTGCCTCCTGCTCGATTGCTCGGATGCCCATCGCATCGGCGATTTCCCGACGCGGCTGCCGTGCCCCGCAACGGTCAACATCGACCACCATGTGACCAATACACATTTCGCCGAGGCCAACCTGGTTGATGCCGAGGCTTCGGCGACGGCCGAGGTGGTGTGCGAACTGGCCGAGTCGCTCGACCTGCCGCTCACCTCGCAGGCTGCCACCTGCCTCCTGACGGGCGTGGTCAGCGATACGCTCGGTTTCCGAACGTCAAACGTCAGCCTGCGCACTGTGGCCAACACGCGGCGGCTCATGGAAGCCGGAGCCAATCTGCCCGCGATTGTCGAAGCCAGCCTGTACCGCCGCAGCTTCGCGGCGACGCGCTACTGGGCGGCCGGCCTGGCCCGCCTCCAGCGTGATGGCACGCTGGTGTGGACGGCGCTCCGCCTCGCCGACCGCGCCGCGGCCGGCTACCCAGGGCGTGACGATGCGGACCTGATCAACGTCCTGTCCACCATCGAAGGGACGGCCGTGGCCGTGGTTTTCGTCGAGCAAGACCCGCAGCGGACCAAGGTCAGCTGGCGGGCACGCAATGGGGCGGACATCAGCGCGCTGGCAGCGGGCTTTGGCGGAGGCGGTCACCCGGCGGCTGCGGGCGCAACCGTGCCGGGCGCGCTGGAGGAGGTGCAAGCGCGCGTTATCGCCGCGACACGCGAGTGGCTGCGCGGCCACACCCCCACCCCGCCCAGCGGAGGCTAGTCGGTGGCACGGCCCGCACTCCTCGTTGTCGATAAACCCGTCGGCCCCACGTCGCACGACGTGGTCAATATGGTTCGGCGCGGCACGCATATCCGCAAAGCCGGCCACACCGGCACCCTCGACCCGTCGGCCTCCGGCGTGCTGGTGGTCCTCCTCGGCGGAGCCACCCGTCTGGCCGAGTACCTTCTCGAATCCGATAAGGAATACGAAGCCGTCGTACGCTTCGGGCAAGCCACGTCGACCCACGATGCGGCCGGGCAGGTTACGGCCTGCGGGCCGGTGGCATTCACGCGCGTTGCGCTCGAACAGGCTTTGGCCTGCTTCGAGGGAGAATCGCTCCAGACGCCTCCGGCCTACTCGGCGGTCAAGATCCAAGGCCGCAAGGCTTACGAGCTGGCGCGCAAGGGCGAGGTGGTCGATCTCGAGCCGCGCATGATCCGCATCTACCGCATCGAGTTGCTGGGGTGGGAGGCGCCGCAGGCCCGCATCCGGGTGCGCTGCTCGCGCGGGACTTATTTGCGTTCGCTGGCGCGCGATTTGGGCGAGCGGCTGGGATCGCCGGCGCATCTAGGGTCGCTGCGCCGCCTGCGCCTAGGCCCCTTCACCATCGACCAGGCCATAGCCCTTGACGAACTGCAAGCACACTTCACCCCGCCCACCTGGCCGAGCATTGCGTTGCCGGCCACCGCCGTGCTGCACGGCTGGCCTGTGCTTGAACTGACCCCCGAACAGGTCGTCCAGCTGCAGCGCGGCATGGCCATTGAGGCTGCTGGCGCCAGAGGCAGAGCCCAGGCGGTCGCCCCCGACGGCGAGTTGGTGGCCATCGTCGAGGCCGATCCCGAGGGGCGGCACTGGCTGCCGCGAAAAGTCCTGACCGAAGTCTGAGGTTCGATGCAGCACTTCCCAACGCTTGACGGCGTCCGATTGCAGAAAGCCTTCTTGGCCGTGGGCTCGTTCGACGGCGTCCACCGCGGCCACCAGCATTTGGTCCGTTCCATGGTGGCGGAGGCTCATGCCCAAGGGGGCACGCCCACAGTGCTCACCTTCTTTCCGCACCCCTCGGTCGTCCTCGGCCGGCGTGCGTCCACGCTCTACCTTACGACACCCGAAGAACGCGCCGCCCGGCTCGCGAAACTCGGGGTGGAAGTCGTCATCACTCATCCCTTTACCCTCGACTTCTCGCACACGAGCGCCGCCGACATCCTCTCGCGCCTGGTCGCCGACCTGGGGGTGCGCTCGCTGTGGGCGGGGATGGATTTCGCCCTGGGTCACAATCGGGAGGGCGATCGGGAATACCTCACTCGCGCGGGCGCCCGCCTGGGCTTCGAGGTGCACATCGTCGACCCGCTCATCGAAAATGGCGCGCCCATCTCCTCCACCCGGATCCGGCGCGCACTGAGCGAGGGCGACATCGCCGAAGTCAATCGCGGTCTGGGGCGGCCCTTCGCCCTCACGGGTCAAGTTGTCCACGGCGCGCAGCGGGGGGCGACGCTCGGCATTCCCACCGCCAATGTGGCCGTGTGGGAAGCGCGGGCCATCCCTGCGCGCGGGGTATACGCCACATGGGCCGAGGTGAGCGCGCGGCACCTGCCGAGCGTTACGAACATCGGCGTCCGCCCGACGTTTGCCGGCCAGGCCGAGGGGCAAGTTGTCGAGACCCACATCCTCGATTTCGATGAAGACCTCTACGGTCAGCCTCTCACCGTGAGCTTCGTCGCTCGGCTGCGCTCCGAAGCCAAGTTCGCCGGCGTGGAGGCGCTGCTGCAGCAGATACGCGCGGATATCGAGCAGGCGCGCACACTTCTGCGCCGCTCGAGCTGATCGGCGTTAGTCTTTGAGGCCGCCCGACAGTGCCTCGGCCGCGGTGCAAACACGGGTCCTCGCGCCAAGGACCATAAGAGAGGGAGGGGACATGAGGGGGCAGGACCGCCGCGTTTATATTTTGAGCCCGCGCACGTTTTCCCCGGAGACAATCGCCGTCGCCTTCGCCAAGACCTCCCGCTCGCCGGAGTCCTTCGACGTTATCGCCTCCGCGCTCAGCGAGGAAGCCTCCGCCCAATTCCACGAACGGTGGGTGGTGGGCTACGGGCACGCCTCGGTGGCCGAACATGCCGTACTGCACATCGCGCTCGAGAACATCTCGCGCCTGGCCATTGAATGCGTGGAGTCCAACCGTCTGGCTTCCTACACCGAGAAGAGCACGCGCTACCAGATGTGGGATCGCACCGCCTTCGTAGTGCCCACGGAGATCCGCGGCTCACCGCGCGACAGACTGTATCGGCAGACGTGCGAGCTCCTGCTCGATACCTACTTGCAGTCGCTCGACCCCCTCAAAAAGGTGGCCCAGGCCGCATTCCCGCGTGAGGACGGCGAGAGCGAGGCGCGGTGGGACGGCCGAATTCGTTCGCGCTACGTGGATGTGGCGCGCTACCTCCTGCCGAGCGCGGTCTTTGCCAACGTGGGTGTGACCCTCAATGCACGCGCGCTCGAACATGCCATTCGCAAGATGCTCTCCCACCCCTTGGCCGAGGTGCGCGACATCGGCCAGGAAGTGCGCCGGGTGGCCGAGCGAGAGGTGCCGACCCTCGTCAAATACGCACAGGCGAGCCCGTACCTGAGCCGGCTGGCGCAGACGAACCCGGGAACCATGGAACAGGAATCCTCAGGCCGGCATGAGACGGAGGCCTTCGGCCCGGCGGGCGGCGTGTTCCTGCATCACGCGGAACCAGCCGCAGAAGCGCGCGCACTTGCAGCGGCCGTCGTCCGCGCCGAAGGTTCGGCCTATCCGCAGGCGTTGCGCGCGATGGAGGCTTCACCCGAGAAGCAACGTGCCGCCGCTCAGGCTTTGCTCGGCGACATGGGGCAATGGGACCACCCCTCGCGCGAACTTGAGCACGTGACCTACACGGTCGAGGTCGTGGCCGACCAGGGGGCCTACTTTGAGGCCAAGCGCCACCGCATGCTCAGCC
>JAPLGX010000493.1 GCA_026389925.1 Chloroflexota bacterium | reverse complement strand
TGGCCTCAGCCACCGCCTCGGCCTTGCGCGGCCTCCCCGAGAAAACTTGCAGGCGCGTGCGTGGCATGCGCTCCGCCAGGTGCTCGAAGAACGACGCTCGGTAAATGGGAATGACGCGCTGCTGAAAACCGATACGGTCGGGAAGAGGGTCGTCCTCGCTCATCGTGCGCCCAACTTTCCTCTGCCCTGTGAGCTGCGCCGTCGCCCCATGCGCAAACTACAGGCCAAGCACCTCTCGGTAGCATGAAGCAGTCTGTGTGATGTCGTGTCGAGCGGATGCGCCCAGCTGCGCCCTGTGTGAGTAGCCCGCCCAATCGTGTGCGATGCGCAACCCGCCTTCGCCAAGTTCTTCCAGGTTGGCGGGCGCCTGCAGCTTCCACACATCGCCCGCATAAGGCAACACGCGGCCTTCGTCCGCGTGCACCAGCTCGGTCAATGCGCCCGTATCGTACCCCAGAACGGGCAGCCCCGCGGCCATGGCCTCGATAACCGAGTTGGGACACGGCGGGTTGAGTTCCAGCGAGAGCTGCATCACCGCGCGCCCTTGCCAGCCCGCGATCTCCTCCGCAGCGACGTGGCCGCGGAACTCCAGCCCCTCCTCGCGCACGGCATCCATGTGGAAGAAGGAGGGCACGCGGCCAAAAACGAGGGTGCGCTCGATCAGCTCTCGCGCTCGCAGTTCACGGTGCGCCGCACGTAATATGGCCGCCGACGCGTGGTCCAGACGGACCGCACCTTCGACCACCAGCAGCACCGGCGCCTCCGGCGCTGGGCGCTCGCGGGCCGGGCCCAGCGGCACGCCATTGTGAATCACGATCTCCGGCCGGGGCGATGGGCCAAACCAGCGGTGCCACCAATTGCGAACGAAATCGCTCTGGTAGATGATGCGATTTGCGTAGCGCGCGCGCACCAGGCGCAGCAGCACGTTGCGAAGTTCGGAGGTGACGAAGTATCCCGGCGGAACGGGATGCACGCGGTGAATCCAGTTGATCCCGTCCAGGCGCTGCACGATGGGAATGCCGTCGCGGCGGCAGCGTTCCAGGCCGCGCCAGTGGCGAGTGGCAGCGAAAATAAGCACGGCGTGCAGCGGCCGCTCATTCAGGTCGTAGGTGAGCTGCAGGCCCTCGGCCTGCAGGACGCGCGCCAGGCGTGCCTGAAACGCCCCAGGGCCTCCGCTGCCAACGCGCGGATAGAAACAGACCCTCATGGAATGGGTGGCGGGGAGCCCGTCTCCGGTGTCCGCGAGCGCGAGCGCCGCGGCCACATCAGCATCAGCACAAAGGTGAGCACGCTGAGCGAGACCACCCCGGCGAGCACCGGGATGGCCGAGGGGCGAATGGCCAACCAGTAACGCGCGATGTACCAGAACGTCATGGCGATGCAGGCCGCGGCAAACGGAACCGCAATGCGCGCCAGCCACGGGCTGCGTGTCTCACGCCAGCGCCAGTAGCCCCACGCCGCGAGCAGCGCCATCGGCGCGAGCGCGAACAACCGGTAGCGAGGGTTGTCCCATTGGTCACCGAGGGCGCGGTACGAGGCCACGGCCGCGACGATCCAGAAGATCAGGCTGGCGAAGGCTTCGAAGCGGCGCGCTTTGAGCCCGCGCAGTGCCGATAGACCGCCGTAAAGAAGAAGCGGCAAGAGGACGTACCACCCCGTAGCCCGGAGGAGCCCGAGCACCTGCCAGATGCCTCCGCCAGATTGCTCCACATTGCGGTAGCCGATGGCCGCCGGCAGGACGGGTTGCAGCAGCCCGTACACACCGGCCACAACGAATGCGATCGGGCGCGGCATGCGCACCATGAGCGTCTCGAACAAATCGGTGCCGGGTGCCGCAAGCATGCGGTCGAACTCGGTCCACGCCTGGCCAAAAAGGAACTTCCACTGAATGAGCCACACGTTGTAAGAGTCCGGAATGATCTCCGCTTCGGCCAGGAAGTGCAAGACCGGCAGAGCCACGACGACCGCCGCCAAGAGGCCCAGCAGGATGCGTCCGCTCGCCGTGCGCCAATCGGCCAGCCAGACGGCAGCCAGCAGCAGGACGGCCCCGGCCAAAAGCCCGAACTGGTTCGAGACTGCGATCATCATCACCAGGGCCGCGAGGGCCAGGATGAGCCCGCCCCGCCGGCTGATCGCGAACAAGGGCGGCTCGGCCGCAGGGGTCTGCCGTGTGCCGATCACGAACACAGCGCTCACGCCCCACAGCATGAAGGCGAGCAGCAGCGCGAGGTAGCCCTGCTGCAGGTGCGATGAACCGATAACGACGGCCTCGGGATAGAGCGCGGTAATGACCGCGGCACCCATCGCCACCGGCCGCGACGCGTGCAGCCGGGCCAGATGATAGACCGCGAGCACCGTTAGTGAGGTTGCGCATGAAGCGAGCAATCCCAGCAGCATCGGCCGCTGGAAGTCCGGGCTGAACGCGCGATAGGCGACGACCGCCAGAAACGTGATCCCGCCGGTGTTGTCGCCATGCCCCCGGGCGAAGGCGGATACGGCGGGCGTATCGCTTTGGGCCCGGTCCCATGCGAGTTGCGAGGCGTTGTAGGCGTCGGTGGCAATGAACCCGGCCTGCTGCTCCGGCGAGCGGTAGCCCCAGGTGCGAATCGCGACCGGCCAGTAGGCCACCGAAGCCACGCGGACGATGAGCGCAATCCACACCCAGCGCCGGAGCCAGGCACCCTCGCCGTCGCCTGGCGCGAGCCATCGCAGCGCGGCAGCGACCAGAGCGCTGAAGGCGACGACAGGCAACAGGAAGGAGGCGAAATTCGGCCAGTAGAACTTGGCCCAGAACCACGTCGCGCCCCACAAAGAGTAGCTCTGTGCTGCGGCGAGAATGCTCGTGGCCGCAAGCATCGCGGCGACAAAAGCCAGCCACGTGCGCGTGGATTTCCGCGTGTCTGCGACAGAGGGTGTCGATCCGTTGGTGGAAGCTTGGCTCACGAGTGGTCTATCCTTGACTGGCACTGGTTTGGCGCACCAGCGCATCCACGATGCGTTCGGCGGCATGCCCATCCCCGTACGGATTGACGGCCTGCGCCATCGCCGCATAGGCTTTGCCGTCGGTCAGCAACCGGGTCACTTCGCGCTCAATGGCAGCCTGGTCGGTGCCGACCAGATGCACCGTGCCCGCGGCCACGCCCTCCGGGCGCTCAGTCACTTCGCGCATTACCAGCACCGGCTTGCCCAGGCCAGGAGCCTCTTCCTGCACCCCGCCCGAGTCCGTGAGCACCAAAGCGGAGCGCTTGAGCAAGTTTACCATCGGCAGGTAGTCGAGCGGCGGCAGGAGCGTGATCCCCGCCGCATGGCTCAGCATTTCGCGCACCGGTCCGTCCACATTCGGGTTGAGATGGACCGGGTAGACGAAGTGCACCTCGGGCGCGAAGCGCGCCGCGAGCGAGAGAAGCGCGCGGCAAATGCGTTCGAGCGGTGCGCCGAAATTCTCACGGCGATGGGCGGTGACCAGTACCAGGCGAGAATCGCGCGGCAGCCCTGCCAGCGGGCTGTGCTCCCAATCGAAGGGCATCGCCGCGGCCAGATGCAGCGCATCGATGACTGTGTTGCCCGTGACATAGATGCGATCGTCGGCGATACCCTCGTGCAGCAGATTCTGCCGCGCATGCTCGGTCGGGGCGAAGTGCAGGTCGGCCACCACGCTCGTCACCCGCCGGTTGATTTCCTCGGGGAAGGGTTGGTACTTGTCGTCCGTGCGCAGCCCGGCCTCAACGTGCCCGACGCGTATGTGGTGATAGAAGGCGGCGAGACTGGCCGCCATGACCGTGGTGGTATCCCCCTGCACCAGCACCCAGTCCGGACGTTCCACCTGCAGTACCGGATCCAGACGCTCCACCGCGGCCGCGGTCAGCCCGGCCAAGGTCTGGTTCTCCTGCATCAGTCCAAGGTCATGCTGCGGATGGAGGTCGAACAGGTGCAGCACTTGATCGAGCATGTGGCGGTGCTGGGCCGTCACGCACAGCGGGGCCTCGATCCCGACGGTCTCCTGCAAACGGTGAATGACCGGCGCAAGCTTGATCGCCTCCGGGCGCGTACCGAGCACCGAGAGCACCTTGAGCGAGGACATCGGTCGTGTCGCCGGACCTTATACGGCTGAAGGCGCACCGAGGGTGCGTACGCGGAAGCCCGCGCGCGCCCAGGTGGTGCGATCCCACACGCCATGGCAATCGACGGCCACGCGCGCGGGTGTGAGAGTGGCTAGCCGGCCGGGATCAATCGCGCGGAATGCCTGGTGCGCGACGAGCAGGAGGACGGCTTCGGCCCGGTTCACCGCCCGCTCGAGGCTTTCTACACGCTCCGCCGCCAGCGCCACGTGCGGCGCCAGTGGGTCGTAGACGGTTAGCTGCGCGCCCTCCTGCGCCAGCAGCCGCACCACTTCGATGGCCGGGCTCTCGCGCACATCGTCCACGTCGGGCTTGTACGTCAGGCCGAGCGCCGCGATCCGTCGGTGGGCGAGCGAGCCGAACTCCCGGCGCAGCAAGTCCACCACGTAGCGCGGCTGCTCATCGTTGACGCTGCGTGCCTTGGCGACGAGCCCGGCCAACTGAGGCGCCGCTTCCACCAGGAACCAGGGGTCGACGCTGATGCAGTGGCCGCCGACGCCCGGGCCAGGCTGGAGGATTTTGACGCGGGGATGACGGTTGGCGGCGGCGATGGCCTGCCAGACATCGACGCCGAAATGCTCGGCCAGGCGCGCGAACTCATTGGCCAGCGCGATGTTGACATCGCGGTAGGTGTTCTCCATCAGCTTGACCATCTCGGCCGTGGTCGCGTCGGTCAGCACCACCTCCCCGCGAACGAAGACCGAGTACAAGTCCCTCCCGGCGTGCGCGCTGGCGGAGTCGATCCCGCCGATCACGCGCGCATTCTCGATCAGTTCGCGCAGGATCTGCCCCGGCAGAACCCGTTCCGGGCTGTAGGCCAGATAAAATCCCTCGCCCGCGTGCAGCCCGGAGCGTTCGAGGATCGGACGCACGACGTCGACAGTGGTGCGCGGAGGCGAGGTCGATTCGAGCACGACCAGGTTGCCCGAGCGCAGATGGGGCACGATCGCCTCGGCCGCGCTCACCACGAAGGACAGGTCGGCGGTCTTGTCGGCATTGATCGGCGTCGGCACCGCGATGATGAACGCATCGGCGGGCACGGGAGCCGAGCCGACCTGCAGATGTCCTGAGCGAAAGGCCTCCTGCAAAACCGCCTTCAGCCCGGGCTCTTGAATGTGGACCTCGCCGTTGCGCAACACGTCCAGGATTCGTGAATTGACGTCCACCCCGATCACGGCGAGACCGTGCGTGGC
>JAPLGX010000091.1 GCA_026389925.1 Chloroflexota bacterium | reverse complement strand
AGCCTTTATCGGGTAGGCCGACAAGCACTACGCAACCACGAGCGCACAGTGCCTCTGACCGGGGAAGGGGATGACACAACGGAAGGGAGGCAGCCGATAGAACGTCCGTTCATAGATAGGTCTTGCAGGGGAACTCCGCCCCCATCTCTCAAAAGCTCTCACCTTGCCGACTCTCCACCCTCGGGTTTCATGCTCGAGCGTGATAGAGGTTGGCAGGGCCGCACAAGTACCATTCGCATGCTCAGCGGTCGTTGGCGCGGGACTTTTCCCTGCGGCGGCCGCTGGCATGCGACAATGCCCAACTCCCGTCTTCCCGGTTTCTACCGCAAGTCCTGGCAGGAGCGATTGGCCCTCCTGGCGGAGAGAGTGCGCCTCACGCCCGAGGAGATGGAAGCCCTGCGCCTGGGCGGGCTCAACCTCGAGAGCGCCGATCGCATGATCGAGAACGTGGTCGGGTTGTACTCACTGCCCCTGGGCATTGCCGTCAACTTCCTGGTCAACGGGCGCGAGGTGCTCGTGCCGATGGTCGTTGAAGAGCCATCGGTTGTGGCGGGCGCCTCGTTTATGGCGCGTCTCGCGCGTGAGGGCGGGGGCTTCATCGCCTCGACCAGCGCCTCCGAGATGATCGGCCAGGTGCAGATCCTCGAGGTTAGCGACCTGCCGTCCGCGCGCCTGGCGCTCCTGGAACAGCGCGAGCGTATTCTGGCCGAGGCCACGGCCGCCGACCCGCTGCTCGCCCAGATCGGCGGCGGCGCGCGCGATCTCGAAGTGCGTCTCGTTCCGGCCTCGCCCGCAGGGCCCTTCCTCGTCGTGCATCTCGTCATCGACACCCGCGACGCGATGGGCGCCAACGCGGTCAATGGTGCGTGCGAGGCGATCGCTCCGACGCTGGAAGAGATTACCGGCGGGCGCGTTCTGCTGCGCACCCTGTCCAACCTGGCCGATCGCCGCCTGGCGCGTGCGCGCTGCAGCATTCCCTCGCGCGCGCTGAGCTTCGCAGGCTACAGCGGCGACACCGTGCGCGACAGGATAGTCGAGGCCTATGCCTTCGCCGCGGTCGACCCCTATCGCGCGGCCACCCACAACAAGGGCATCCTCAACGGCGTGGACGCGGTGGCTATCGCCACCGGCAACGACTGGCGCGCGGTGGAGGCCGGGGCCCACGCCTACGCCGCCCGCTCCGGCCGCTACACCTCGCTCTCCTCGTGGGGCCGGGACGCCAAGGGCAACCTGGTGGGAACGCTCGAGATGCCACTCGCGGTGGCCACGGTCGGCGGGTTCACGCGCGTGCACCCGCTCGCGCGCCTGGCGCTCAAGATCCTCGACGTCCAGACGGCGCGCGAGCTGGCCGAGGTGGTGGTGTCGGTTGGCCTGGCACAAAACCTGGCGGCGTTGCGAGCCTTGGCCACCGAGGGCATCCAGCGCGGACACATGACATTGCACGCGCGGCAAATCGCCCTGGCGGCCGGCGCCAGCGGCGACCAGGTGGAGCGCGTGGCGGCCCAGCTCGTCCGCGAGCAGGCGATCCGCCTGGATCGGGCACAGGTGATTCTCAAAGAGTTCGGCGCGGCGCGCGGCTAGCGCGGTGCGCGTGCAGCAGAGGGAGTGCGAGTGACGGAACGGGCCCACAGACCAGCGGCACCCGGCGGAGGGAACCAAACGCCCCGCCCGGCACGCGTCATGCGCCCCGCCCGCGCCGTCGGGCTGGTGGGCTATGGCGCTTACGTGCCGCGCCTGCGCTTGCCGGCCAAGGAAGTGGCGCGCGTGTGGAGCGAAGGGGCGGCCCTCGTGCCCATTCGTGAGAAGTCCGTCCCCGGCCTGGATGAAGATGTGATCACCATGTCGATCGAGGCCACGCGCAATGCGCTGGCCCGTGCGCAGATCCCGGTGGAAGAGATCGGCGCGCTGTGGGTCGGGTCGGAGTCGCATCCTTATGCGGTTAAGCCGACCTCGACCGTTGTCGCGGAGGCGATCGGCGCCGTACCGCACCTTCTCGCCGCCGACTGGGAATTTGCATGCAAGGCCGGCAGCGAAGCACTGCAGGCGGCGATCGGTATGGTCGGCGCGGGGATGATGCGCTACGCCATCGCCGTCGGCATGGACACGGCCCAGGGCCGTCCGGGCGATGCGCTCGAGTACACCGCCGGCGCGGGCGGCGCCGCTTTCATCGTCGGCCCGCAGGAGGAGGCCCTGGCCGAGATGGAGGCCTCCCTTTCGTTCGTCACCGACACGCCGGACTTCTGGCGTCGTCCGGGTGCGAAGTACCCCCAGCACGGCCAGCGCTTCACCGGCGAGCCGGCCTATTTCCGGCATGTCACGACGGCTGGGCGCGAACTGATGCAGGCCCTCGGCCGAACGCCGGCCGATTATCGCTTCGCCGTGCTGCATCAACCCAACACCAAGTTCCCGCAGCGTGCCGCAGAGGTCTTGGGCTTCAGCCCGGAGCAGATGCGCACCGGCCTCTTGGTATCGGAGATCGGCAATACCTATGCCGGCGCCGCACTCATCGGCCTGACAGCTATCCTCGATGAAGCCGAGGCCGGCGACCGCGTGCTGCTGGTCTCGTTTGGTTCGGGTGCCGGGTCGGATGCCTTTTCGCTGCGGGTCACGCCGCTGCTTGCGGAGCGCCGCGCGGCCGCGCCGCGCACGCGCGATTACATCGACCGGCGCAAAGAGATCGATTACGGCGTGTACGTCCGCACGCGCGGCAAGCTCAGTTTGTAGACACGTGCGGCGGCCGGGGCCGCTCTGCCCGGTCCGCCCCTGAGGAGAGAACGCGATGGAGATTGCGCGCAACTGGAGACTGAGAGCTCAACGCTATGCACTGGTCGGCGAAGAGTGCGACCACTGTCACACCAAGATCTTCCCCCCGCGTGACATCTGCCCGGACTGCGGGCAGGAAGCCAAGGCGCACTACACCTTCAGCGGCAAGGGTGAGGTCTATTCGTTCACCGTGGTGCACGATCCCCCGACCGGCTACGAGGATCAGGCGCCCTATGCCATCGCGCTGGTCAAGCTGGAGGAGGGTCCGCTCGTCACCGCCCAGCTGACGGATGTCGATAGTGCGCAGGTGGCGATCGGCATGCCGGTGGAAATGGTGACGCGCAAGCTGCGCGCCGAGGGCGAAGAAGGCGTGATCCACTACGGCTACAAGTTCCGCCCTATCCTGGCTCGCGCCTGACGCCCTGCAGAGCCTCCATGCGATCCAGGGTGGGTTGAAACGATGCGTCCGGTTGCAGTTCTCGGGATCGGCCAGACCGCGGTGGGTGAGCACTGGGAGCGCTCGCTGCGCGACTTGGCCACCCAAGCGGGGCTGGCGGCGATGCGCGACGCGGGCCTCGAGCATGTGCAGGCCGTGTTCGTCGGCAACATGCTCTCGGGCCTCCTGACCCGCCAGGAGAATCTCGGGGCGCTCGTGGCCGATTGGCTCGGGCAGCGGCCCGCGGAAGCCTTCAAGATCGAGGCGGCCTGTGCCTCCGGCGCGGCCGCCTTTCGCGTGGCGCACATGGCCGTCTCCTCCGGCGAAGTGGACGTGGCCCTGGCCGTGGGCGTCGAGAAGATGACCGAGACCACCAGCGGCGAGACGACCGCCGCATTGGCCACCGCCGCGGATGCCGACTACGAGGCGATGCATGGGGTGACCTTCGTCGGCCTTAACGCGCTCGTGATGCGGCGCTACCTGTACCAGTACGGCTGGAAGCACACCGACTTTGCCCCGTTCTCGATCAATGCCCACGCCAATGGTGCACGCAACCCCAACGCGCGGCTGCAAGAGCCGATTAGCGAACGCGACTACACCCGCGCCCGCATGGTGTGCGATCCGATCAACCTGCTGGATGCCTCGCCCATCGGCGATGGTGCGGCGGCGGCGGTGCTCGTTCCCGCCGAGCGAGTGTCCGACCGCCCGCGGGCGCGCATCCTCGTGGCGGGCTCGGCCAGCGCCACCGACGCGTTGGCCGTTCACGATCGCAAGGATCCGCTTTACCTCTCGGCGGCTTACCAGTCGGCGCGCAAGGCTTATGCCCAGGCCGGGCTCGAGCCGGCGCAGATCGACTTCTTTGAATTGCACGATGCCTTCAGCATCATGAGCGCGCTTTCGCTTGAAGCGTGCGGCTTCGCCGAACGCGGCCAGGGGCCGCGCCTGGGGCTGGAGGGGCGCATTCGCCTGCAGCAGGCGCTGCCCATCTCCACCCAGGGCGGGCTCAAGGCCCGCGGCCACCCGGTGGGGGCCACCGGCATGTACCAACTGGTGGAGGTCGTGCAGCAATTGCGCGGCGAAGCCGGCCCCAACCAGCTCGATCGCGCGCGGGTGGGCATGGCCCAGAACATCGGCGGCTCGGGCGCAATGATCGCCACCCACATCCTGCGCGTCGCCTGACCCCCGCTCTCGGTCCCTTGTCCCTCAAGAACACCCCTGGCATGCCTTGTGCATCTCAACGATGCGGGGCCTCCGGCGCGTCTCCTTGGTAATGCCTCGCCTCAGCGGGGGTGGCCCTGACCCCACCCGTTGAGTGAAGCCATGGGAGCCTCACGGGAGACGCGCCTCGCCCCCCGGCCGCCCGCCTCCGATTGGTTGCGGCCCGCTAGTGCTTGTGCTAGGATTGACCGTTGAATTTGTGCCGTCCTGCGCGGCGGCAGGCGATCCGCAAGGATCCAGGGAGGACTCGATGTCGAAAGCCATTCGCCAAGTCGTACTGCTCGCTGCCGTGGCAGCCCTGGCGGCGTGCACTCGTTCGGTCGGGCCGGGGGGGCCGACCAGCGCGCCCACGACGGCGCTGGGTGCCACCTCGCCTGCGGAAGCCACGATGAACGCCATCCGCTCGGCCTTCCTGACCCAGACGGCTCAGGCCCACGGCGCCACCCCGCTCGTGGCCGCCACGCCAACCTTCGTCTCGCTGGCCACCCTGCCCTTGACCCAGGCGGCCACCTCTGCGGCGACGGTCGTGGGCCCCTCACCCACCGTGCGCCCGCTGGCCACGGCCACCTTCCCGGCCATTCCCACCGCCACGCCCGGCGTGCCGTCTTCCTACACGCTCAAGCAGGATGAATTCCCTTATTGCATCGCACGCCGCTTCAACGTGGACCCGGAGGAGTTGCTCAGCCTCAACGGCCTGAGCCGCACCTCGCTCTATTACGAGGGCCTGGCGCTGCGCATCCCGCAAAGCGGCGCCAAGTTCCCTGGGCCGCGTGCGCTCGTCGCGCACCCGGCCACCACTGTCGTCAAGTCGGGCGAGTCGATCTACTCGATCGCCTGCATGTTCGGCGACGTCGACCCGAATGCGATCATCCTGGCCAACAGCCTGACCTCGCCGTATACGTTGACCCCCGGCTCGACGATCCGCATCCCGTAGCCTCCGCAGGGGGCAAGGGCTACCTTGCCCCCTCTTCTTTCATCATCCCGCAGAGCCGGCGGCGGCTCGGGAGGGGCTCCGTGGCGATCTCCGTGCTCTCCTCCGACACCCTGTATGAAGGGCGGGCCCTGGCGCTGCGCGCCGAGCGCATCCGCCTGGAGAACGGCCACGAGACCGTGGTCGAGATTGTGCGCCATGCCGACTCGGTGGTCATGGTGCCGGTCGACGATCAGGGGCAGGTGTGGTTCGTGCGCCAGTATCGCCATTCCGTCGGACGCGAACTTCTCGAACTTCCGGCAGGCACGCTGCGCAGCGGCGAAGACCCGGGCGCCTGCGCGGCGCGCGAACTGCGCGAGGAGACCGGTATGGGCGCGCGCGATCTGTTCTCGATCGGGTCCTTCTACCTTGCTCCCGGCTACGCCACGGAATACATGCACGTTTACCTCGCCCGCGGCCTCTTCCCCGACCCGCGCGCTGCCGATGAGGATGAAGCCATCACGGTCGAGGCCGTGCCGCTCGAGAAGGCGCGCACCTGGATGCACGGCGGCACGCTCCAGGACGCCAAGTCCATCGCGGCTCTCGCGATGGCTATCCCCTACCTCGGCCTGTGAGCGCAGAGCGATGATTGATCCCGCACTCGTCCGTGCCCGCTTCCCGGCTCTGGCCTCGGGCGCCGTGTTCTTCGACAACCCGGGCGGCACGCAAATCGCGCAGCCGGCGCTCGACCGCATGCGCGAGTACCTTGAGCACACGAATGCCAATCACGGCGGCGCCTTCCGCACCAGCCGCGAGTCGGATGCGCAGGTGGAGGCGGCGCGCGCGGCGGCGGCCGACTTCCTGGGCGCGGCCCGGCCGGAGGAAATCATCTTCGGCGCCAACATGACCACGCTCACCTTCCACCTGAGCCGCAGCCTGGGCCGGCGGCTAGGCCCGGGCGATGAGATTGTGGTGACCCAGCTCGACCACGATGCCAACGTGGCCCCGTGGCTGCTCATGGCCCAGGAGCGGCAGGCGGTGGTGCGCTGGGCCGAGTTGCGCACACTGGACTGCACGCTCGACATGGACAACCTGGCGCGGCAGATCACGCCGCGCACGAAGATCGTGGCGCTGGGGTATGCCTCCAACTCCGTCGGCACGATCAACGAGGTGGCCCGCGCCGTCGAGTGGGCGCACGCGGTGGGCGCCCTGTGCTACGTGGACGCGGTGCATTACGCCCCGCACGGGCCGATTGACGTCGGCGCGATCGGATGCGACCTGCTGGTATGCTCGGCCTATAAGTTCTTCGGCCCGCACCTCGGCCTGTTGTACGGGCGCTACGACCTCTTGCAGGATCTGCCGGCCTACAAAGTGCGGCCCGCTCCCGACCTACCGCCTGACAAGTTCGAAACCGGCACCGGCAATTTCGAGGCCATCGCCGGCCTGGGGGGGACGATCGACTACTTGGAGTGGCTGGGCAGCACGTGCGGCCAGGAGTATCGGGAGAGCTTTGGCGGCATGCTGAGCGGGCGCCGCGTGCGCCTGCGGTGCGCGCTCTCGGCCATTCGCGCCTATGAGATTGAGCTGGGGCGCTGCTTGATCGAGCGTCTGCAGGCGATTGATGGATTGCGCATCTACGGCATCCAAGAAGCCGCCCGCCTCGACCGGCGCGTCCCGACGGTTTCCTTTACCCTGCGCGGCCATGCTCCACGCGCCGTCGCAGACTACCTAGGCCAGGCAGAGATCTATGCCTGGGACGGCAACTACTACGCACCGCTTATCACCCAGCGCCTGGGGTTGGAGGCCGGCGGCGGCATGGTGCGCGTCGGCCCGGTGCACTACAACACGCGGGCCGAAATCGAGCGTCTGGGTGAAGCGCTCGAGTCGTTGAGCCGCGAGTGAATCCGCCGCCAGGCTGAGAGCGGCGCGCCTGCAGGGATTGACGTAGAATTCTTGACACACCGCCTGAACTTGATCGCCGGAGCGGGGGTCGGTGGAAAACCACCGGCCCGTCGACCAAGTGCCTGGATGAGCCCAAGCCGAAGCACAAGTCGCGAACGTCCTTCACTGCTCTTCGTGGGCTCGGCTGCGGCCCTCTCCCCGAAGGCCTCGCGCCTTCTCGAGCAGAGCGGCCACAGGCTGCGCGTCCTTGCGCCCGCGCGCTTTCGCCTGGGCCTCCGCCCGCGCGCAGGCAGCAAAGGCGCCGCCCCCCCGCGCCAGAATGCGGGAGGTGCGCCGGCCATCTCACTGTATGCGCCGCCGCCGATTTCGCGCGAGCATATTCAGGCTGCGCTTACTGACCAGAAGCGCCGGCTTGGGGCGGAACTCCGCCGGGCGACCGAGTCCGGGGCGGGCGTGCGTCTGGCGGCGGTCGTGTTGAGCGAGGCCGAGGGCGCGGCGCACTGGGTGCTGGCCGCGCGCGGCCCGGCCGCCAAAGCCTTCCCGGCCAGGGTGACCGAGGAGGCGCTGCCCGCGCTCGCGGCCGCCCAGAGGCTGGAAGCCGCGCTGGTGGTCGCGGACCTCGAGCGCGCCGCCCCCTGCCCGCTGGCCTCGACCCTTGGCGCGCGCGCGTTGTTGCTCTTCCCGCTCGACCCGCGGCGCAGGCTGGGTTACCTGCTCATCGCGTGCGACAGGCCCGGGCTTCCGGAAACCGCCCAGCTTGGAGCCTTCGTCCAACTGGCCGTCTCGCTGCGGGCGATCACCAACGCGGCCGCGCTCGCGATCCAGCTGGCGGCCACCCAGGCGCGTTACCGCAGCCTGCTCGAAACAATCCCTTTCCTGATGGTGCTGCTCGCGGACGACGGGCGAGTGCTCGAGCTCAACCGCCACATGACGGCCGAACTCGAGCGCCAGGGGCTCGACCCGGCCCAGGTGCTTGGGCGCAACGCGCTCTCCGACCCCAACGTGCCGGAGAGCGTCCGCACCCTCCTGCGCGATTCACTCGAGCGGCGCACGCCTCTCTCGGCGGAAAAAGTCGACCTGGCCATGCCGCGTGGGCAGGAGACGCTGCGCATCCACAGCGTGCCGCTGCCCGACCTGGCGCGCGCCAACTGGGGCCTGATGGTCATCGCCGAGGTGACCACGCGCTATTCGCTGATCACCGCCGAAGCCGAACGCACCGAGCGCCTGGCCGCGATCGGGCGGGTGGCCGCTTCGCTCGCCCACGAGATCAACAACCCGCTGCAGTCGCTGCGCGCGCATCTGGAGCTCATCCGCCGCTATCGCCTGAGCCCGATGGAACGCGAGCAGTCGCTGCGCATTCTGGAGGGTGAGGTGGAGCGGCTGGACGAGATCACCCGCCGCATCCTGGGCTTTGCCCGCCCCACGCCGGAAGTGCTGCAGCCGGTGTCGATCCTGGGGGTGATCGAACAGACGTTGGCCCTCAGCCGCAACTACCTGCAGAACCAGAACGTGGAGTTCGTCGTTTCGGCGCCCAACGCGCTGCCCCCGTGCATGGCCGCCCCGGGGCAGCTGATCCAGGTCTTCCTCAACATCATTCTCAATGCGGCGCATGCCATGCAGGGCGAGGGCAAGCTCAAGATCCGCGTGCGCGCGCGCGGGGAGATGGTGGAGCTGACCTTTACCAACAGCGGGCCGCCCATCCCGGCCGAATCGCTGCCGCACCTGTTCGAGCCCTTCTTTACCACCCGCGCCGAAGGCACCGGCCTCGGCCTGAGCGTCTCCCACACCATCCTGCAGCGGCATCACGGTACAATCCGTGCTGCCAACCTGCCGCAGGGACGCGGGGTGGTGTTCACCATCAACCTACCGTTGATCCACTAGAACCCGCCCGCCGAGTGAGCCCATGGAACAAACTATCTCTGCCCCCTTGCTCCCCGAAGCCCGTATCCTCCTGGTCGATGATGAGCCGCACGTGCTTCTGGCTCTGGGCCGAGGCCTGCGGCTCAAAGGTTACAACTACGTTGACGAGGCCCGCTCCGGACAGGAGGCGCTCGACAAGCTGACCCGCCTGCCCTACGATCTGATGATGCTCGATATCCGCATGCCGGGCATGGACGGTCTGGAAGTCCTGCAGAAGGCGCAGGCCGTGCGTCCGAATTTGCTGGTGGTCATTCTCACCGGCCATGCGGCGCTCGACAGCGCCGTGGCGGCCCTCAAATCGGGCATGGTGGTGGACTATCTGCTCAAGCCGGCCTCGCTCGAGCAGGTGGACAGCGCCATCCACAAAGCGCTGCGCAAGCGCGTGGTGGAGATCCAGCAGCGCCATTCGGTCGATGCGGCCATCGCGGCGCTGGAGCAATTGAAATCCGACAGCCCGGTGCAGCAGGCCAAACCCTCGACGGTGCCGGCCGAGCGCTTTCAGTACGCCGGGCCGTTCTCGCTCGATCGCGAGAAACGCACGCTGACCCTCACAGACGACACCCAGACCCGCTCGATCACGCTCACGCAAAGCGAGGAGAGCATCCTGGCGCTCCTCATGGCCCAACCGGGGGACGTGCTCTCGTCGCGGCGCATTGCGCGCGAGGCGATGAACTACGACCTGAGCGAGAGCGAGGCCAAGACCATCGTCCATCCGCACATCGTGCGCTTGCGGCGCAAGATTGAGAGGGACCCCAAGCGGCCGGCCTTCATCCGCACCGTGCGCGGGCGCGGCTACCTCCTGGCCATGCCGCCACCCGTCCCGGCTGGGGCGTGACCCCGCCTCCTTCGTATGATGACCATCGGGGCTGTCCCTTGGGACAGCCCCCGTTACATTCTGGCAGCGGTCAGGCCGGTCAGCGTGCAGCGCACGGCCGCGCTACTCGAGCGCTCGAAGGTGCGGCGCGCGAAACCACAAACCCACGGCAAAGAGCAGAAGCAGGATGCCGCTCACAAGCACCGTGAGAGGCTCACCCACCAGAGAGGCGGCCTCGCCCGCCAGGAGCGAGCCGACCGGCACCAGACCGAGGAAGCTGAGGGTGTAGATGCTGAGCACCCGCCCGCGCAGATCGTCGGGCATGGCGGACTGGATGAGCGTGTTGAGCATGTTGAAGAGCGCCATGAAGGCCCAGCCCGCGGCCACCAGCACCAAGAGCGCCACCGGCGTCGAGCGCACGAACGAGAAGATGATCAGCAAGACCGGCAGGGCCAGCGTGCCGGCGGTGAGCAGCCGGCCTTTCCAGCGGAAGCGGCCGAGCGAAGCGATCATCAGCGCGCCGATGAGCGAGCCCAGCCCGCGCGCCGATTGCATCCAACCGTTGGTCACCGAGTTACCGCCCAGGACGGTCACCGCCCAGGCAGGCATCAGGGTGACATAGCCCAGACCAAAGAAACTCACAAAGCCGGCCACGCCGATGAGCGTGCGCACCGTGGGCTCGCGCCGCACGTAACCCAGCCCGCGCCGCAGCTCAGCCAGCGCCCCGGGGCTGCGCGGGCGCGCGGCGTGCGGCGCCAGGCGCATGCGGGCCAAGGCCGCAATCACCGCCAGGAACGACACGGCATTGATCATGAAGCACCAGGCCGGGCCGATGGCGGCGTAGGTGATGCCGGCCACCGCCGGACCGACCACGGTCGCCGAATTGAACATGGTCGAATTGAGCGCAATGGCATTGGAGAGATCTTCGCGCTCGACCATCTCCAGGACAAACGACTGGCGCGCCGGCGCATCAAACGCGTTGGCGGCGCCCAGGAGGAAGGCCAGCACCACGATGTGCCACGGCTCGACCAGGCCGGTAAATGCAAGCAGCGCGAGGATGAGGGCCAGGAGGCTCATCGCGGACTGGGTGAGGATGAGCACCGTGCGGCGCGGCATGCGGTCCGAGACAACGCCGCCGTACAGGGTAAACAGCCAGGCGGGCACGCCGGCTGCGAAGGCCACGAGTCCCAGGTAGACCGGGGAGTGGGTCAATTCGTAAACCAGGAAGCCCTGCGCCGTGGATTGCATCCACGTGCCGA
>JAPLGX010000071.1 GCA_026389925.1 Chloroflexota bacterium | reverse complement strand
TCTGTGCTCTCTGTGATCTCTGTGGTGAGAGTTTCTACCTCTTCCGCAAGTTGGCCATGCCTAGCGCGGCGACCATTCCCAGCGGCAGCAGCGCCGATGCACATGGGAATGACGCCGGAGCAGCAGGCCCGGGTTGAGCTGGGTCGGGCAAGACCGGCGGGTCGGAGGGGTCGACCGGTCCGGGCTCTATCGGCTCCGGCACGTCCGCCGCCGCCACGGGCTCGCCCTCAGCCACGATCTCATAGGCGACGCCCTGCCAGACGACAATCACCCGCGGGCCGAGGGCCAGCGCCGCGCCCACCTCAGGCGAGACCCCGGCCAGTTTGAAGTAGTCGGCTGAGCCGAACGCGACGGGTGTGGTTTGCATGCCTCCGACATCGAAGGTTGTATCGATCCATACCTCGCCGCGCCGCACGAAGCTGTGTGAGCCCGCGCTGCGCACCACGTCCTGCGCCTCGGGCAGGCTGGGCGCGGGAACACTCTGCGCGCCGGCCAACTGGGATTGTTCCTGTGCCTTCTGCACCGCCGGCGCGCCGGCCACCTGGGTGGGCATCGCCTGAAGCTCGCGCAACGCCTGATCGGTGATCTGTTGCCGGCTGTCGGCGCTCAACGCCTCCGGTTCGGTCACCAGGTAGGAAGTGTACGGCGTGACGATGCCGTATCGCACGCTCAGCGCCACCACCGCCTCCACCAGCTCGCGCTCGGCGCCGTGCAAACGGATCTCGTTGAGCAGGTGGCCGATCTTGCGCGTGGCCCACAGGCGGGAGAGTGCGCTCAAGCCGCCGCTCGCGGAGAAGCTCTGCCCCGGGTAGCTGAATGAGCGCGATTCGTTGTTCACCCGGCCGGAGAGGGTGATGATGCTGCTGCCGCTGCCGCGGTAGCGCCCGGCCACCACCAACTGGCTCCCGCCGAACAGATCGGGCAGCTCTTGCGGATAGTAGTCATACGCCGTGATGCTTCCGAAATCGAGTTGCAGGTCCGTGAGCACCGGGCTGGTGATGCGCGCGTAGAACGCCGAGACGGCCTCGTCGATGCTTTCGCCCGGGGCGACGTAGGTCGTCGCGCCATGGTGCGCCTGAGCCAGGCTGTCGAGCAGCACCGTGTCCACGTCGTAACCTACCCCGAAGGCAAACAGGCGCACGCTCGAGGGCGCGGCCGAGGCAAAGGCCTCCAGGATCTGTTCGCGATTGATGACCCCCTCCGTCGGCAACCCGTCCGTGAGGAAGATCAGGTAGGTTGGCCGTCCAGGGCGCACCATGGCCGCCGCCTCGAGCAGCGCACGGTGGATGTCGGTCGAACCTTCCGCCGAGAGCGTGGTGATCCACCGCTCAGCCTCGCTGCGACGGCTGGCCGGCAGCAGTTCGCCGGCAAAGGGTTCCATGCCCGTGCTGAAGGCGATCAGGCCGAAGCGGTCCTCCGCATTGAGATGCTCGAGCACGTACCGCGCCGCCTGCTGCGCCTGATCGAACTTCTCGCCGTGCATGCTGCCCGAGCGATCGAGGACGAAGATGACGTCCTTGGCTACCCGTGAGTCGCCGGTCTCCAGCCCGGGCGAGACGAGCATAAGGAAGAAACCATCCGTCTCGCCGCCGGTGGGGTCGTGAAAGGTCATCAGGTTGAGGCCGATACCGTTCTGCGCGGTGGAGTAGTACAGATCGAAGTCGGTATCAGGCCGCACGCCGGAGGCTTCGTACCCGGCGCGGAAGTTGTGTTCGCCGTCGCGGCTGACCGAGATGGGATGCGACGGGGAGTAGATGGCGCGCAGCGCCTGGGTCGAGCGGGCCTCCACCGTGATGCTCACCTGCTCTAGCGGTTGAGAGGAGAACTTCTCGGTGTTGAGCGGGTAGCGGTAGTGCACCAGGCCGTTGCTCATCGGCAGAGTCTGCGTGTATTCGAGTTGGATCTGGCGCGTCTCCCCGGGGGCGATCGGGAAGATGCGCGCCTGCACCGCGCCGCGGTCGATGTACTCGAGCAGCGCCGGGTCGCGCTGGCGGCGGACGATATCTTCGTAAATGGCGCGTGCTTCCTCGGCGGTGAGCACCTTGCCCTCGACCTTCTCGCCGCCGACCCACAACGAAAAGCGGGTCACCGAGGACTCCAGCGGGAGCGGGAAGACGTACATTCCCTCCAGGGTGGCGCCGCTGTCGTTGCGGAAGGCCTGGTCGACGCGCGTCACCGCCACCTGATCCTGTATAGTGACCGTCACTCGGTGATAAACGATGGCCAATTCCGGCCGGGGAGGACAAATCGTGATTGGGACTGGTGTCAGCCAACCCGGCACCGGCTCAGACGGCGTCATGAAAGGCAGACAGTCGGGCGGCGGAGGGTCGGGGATAATGATGCCGTCGGCATGGACCACCGAGGGCAGCGCGAGCAGGAAGAGCACGGTGAGTAGCCCGAGATAGGCTGGTCGGCGCAGCATGGCACACCTCCCGGTTGCTGGGTCTGCCGATTAAGACGCCCGTGGCCGGCGTGGTGTTCCGCCGTAGCGCGGTCCGCGTATGGGGGCATCGCTCCCGGTCCGTCTGTTGGGTCTACCGCTCCCCGAAACTCCGCTCGTGGCGCGCTCGGCCTCACCATTCTCTTCTACAAGCTGCTGGTCTTGTGGCTCACCGGGCGGGCGTACTCGCGGGAGGCGGATGTTCATTTGCGGCGCATCCGTCGCCTGGTGCTTCTCCAGGTGGCGCTCGACTGGATGGCGATGGCCGTCTTCCCGCATCTGACCGGCGGCCTGACCAGCCCGGCGATTCCTTTCTTCCTCATCCACATACTTATCGGAGCCATCCTGTTCCCCGGAACGCACCCATTGCTTACCGTGGGCATCGGCCTGGGAGCGCTCGTCGTGCTGGCGC
>JAPLGX010000348.1 GCA_026389925.1 Chloroflexota bacterium | reverse complement strand
GGCTGCATATGGCTGCGGCCAAGGGCCGCGTGGTGCTCATCCTCGACGCCCTGAACCAGTTGGAGGACCGCGACGGGGCGCCGGACCTCGTGTGGCTGCCGCCGGTCATGCCGCCCAATGTGCGCCTCATTGTGTCAACCTTGCCCGGCCGGCCGCTGGACGAAATCCGCAAGCGCGGCTGGCCGACGACGGATGTGAAGCCGCTCAACCCCGACGAGCGAAAGCAACTGATCCTCGAGTTCCTCCGCGATTACGGCCGACATCTCAGCCTTGCTCGTATTGAGCGCATCGCTGGTGCAGAGCAATCCGCCAACCCGCTCTATCTGCGTGTGCTCCTGGATGAACTGCGGCTGTTTGGCGAGCACGAGCGGCTGGATGAGCGGATCGACCACTACCTGGCGGCCAAGACGGTCCCGGAACTCTACCGCAAAATCCTCTCGCGATGGGAAGCGGACTACGAGGACGACCGGCCAGGACTGGTGCTGGATGCGATGACGGCCGTGTGGGCGGCGCGGCGGGGCCTTTCGGAGGCGGAGATCCTGGAAATCCTTGGAAGCGATGACCGCCTGAGACCCCGTGGCGGTTGGTTAGAGAGGCTCAAGGGACTGATCGTCGGCAGACAAGGTCAAGCCCGAGAGTACAGGCCCCTGCCGCGTGCAACTTGGTCTCCGCTGTACCTCGCCATGTCGGATGCGCTCGTGAGCCGCGGCGGCCTCTTGACCTTCGCCCACGACTTCCTTCGCCAGGCGGCCCGGCAGGCCTACCTCCCCACGGAAGACCAGCAGCAGAAGGCCCACGTGCGCCTGGCAGACTTCTTCGAGCGCCGCTCGCCAGGTCCGCGCCAAACCGATGAACTGCCTTGGCAACTTGCCGAGGCGGGGGCGTGGCAGCGGCTGTTCGCCCTCCTGGCCGACCGCGACTTCTTCAAAGCGGCCTGGAGGCATAACCAGTTCGAGGTCAAGGCGTACTGGGTGCGGATCGAGGCCGCCTCGCCACTTCGGATGGTGGAGGCATATCGCGCACAGATCACGCGCCCGGAGGCGGAACGGGACAAGAACCTGCTTTGGTTTCTGGGTTTTCTCCTGGCCGATACCGGCCATCCGGCGGAAGCGCTTTCTGTGCGGACCTCGCTGGCGGACCATTTCAGGGGCACGGGCGACCTCGCCAACCTCCAGGCCTGCCTCGGTAACCAGGCGGTGATTCTTCGGGCCCGCGGGGACCTGGACGGGGCGATGGCGCTGCTCAAGGAACAGGAACGCCTCTGCCGCGAACTGGGGAACAAGGACGGCCTCGGGACATCCCTCGGCAACCAGGCGTTGATTCTTCAGGACCGCGGGGACCTGGATGGGGCGATGGCGCTGCACAAGGAAGAGGAACGCCTCTGCCGCGAAATGGGAAACAAGGACGGCCTCCAGGCATCCCTCAACAACCAGGCGGCGATTCTTCGGCACCGCGGGGATCTGGACGGGGCGATGGCGCTGCACAAGGAACAGGAACGCCTCTGCCGCGAACTGGGAAACGAGGACGGCCTCC
>JAPLGX010000229.1 GCA_026389925.1 Chloroflexota bacterium | reverse complement strand
CCAGGCCGTACCATTTGCTCGAGAACCGCCGCGGCCAGGAATTCCGCATTGCCCTGGGCCAAGGTTCCCAGGAGGGTCAGCGGCGATGTGAGCCCGGCGTTGGGGACGATGGTTGGATAGCAGGGCAACCCTTGCTCGGTGTAGAAGATGAGCATCTGGGTCGAATCGAAATCCATCGTCAGCGGCGAAACCACTGGGCAGTAGTGATGGGTCACGAAGGGATGTGCGCGGTAGGCGGCTTCGCTTCCGGCGATGGTGAACGCCAGGTGCAGGATCTTCTCGGCGTCCTCAGGCGGGCCGCTGCCGCGCACCGGCTTGGCGCAGTTCTTGAGCGCGGCATAGAAGCGGGTGAGGCTGAACATGCCCGGAGGGGCATCCTCGGCCAGGGTCGAAATAGAGAAAACGTCGTACCCCGGAAGTTCGTTCACCAGGTGGGCGATGCGCGCCAGGTCTACCGAGCGCGCGCGTCGCTCATCCCCGGTCAGCGGGTCGATGATGTTCGGCGCCGAACTTCCGGTGACCATCACTGGGCTGTCGCCCGGGATTGTCCGGTCGAAGCGCGGGTCGCGGCCGCCAAAGGTGAAGGTGGGTGGGATCGAGGCGCGGAACTCTTCAACCACGGCGCGCGGGAAGTGCATGATCTCGCTCCCGGGCTGCGGCCGGCAACCGTGCGCAGCAAGAATCTCACGCGCTTGCGCATTGCGGATGAGCAGCCCCACCTCTTCGAGAATCTCCAGCGAGGCCTCGTGAACGCGCAGCACCTGATCGCGGCTCAGCAATTCGTAGAATTGGGTCATCGCCTCGTCCCTCTCCCGCCGGGCGGAGTGCCCGCTTCCCGCGGCGTAGGTCTACAAAGCCAGCGCCGCCGTCTCGGTGACGAATTGAAAACGGTCCCCCCGGTAGTGGTCCTGGCCGTGCTCCACCGGCGCGCCCAGAGCATCATACGAAAGGCGGCGCTCAAGCATCAGCGGTGCACTCAGCGGCACAAGCAATTGCTCGGACTCGTACGCGGTGGCCAGCACCGCCTCCAGGCTAAGGCGCGCGCGATGCACATCGACTCCGTAGTGCTCATGCAGCACCTCGTACAACGAGTGCCGCTCGAGATCGTATTGCGCCAGGCACGAGAAGCGCATGATCGGGAGCGTATAGTGCTCGAGCAGCACCGGCTGGCCATTGAGGAATCGCAGGCGGCGGATATCGTAGATTGGAGCGGATGTCGGCAAACGAAGCGCCGCCGCCAGAGCCGCGCCGCACGGCCGCTCTTCAAACGAGACCACCCTCGCCCCAGGCGTGAAGCCTTGCTCGCGCATGCGTTTGGTGAACGAGACAAGTTGCCCGGCTTGGCGCTCGATCTTGCGGTCGGCGATGTACGTGCCGGCACCCTGGCGGCGCGCCAGCAGGCCCTGCGCCTCGAGCATCTCCAAAGCATGGCGGAGCGTCATGCGGTTCACGCCAAGCATCTGGCTCAGATCGCGCTCGGGCGGCAGGCGATCCCCCGGAGCCAGGCGACCCGAATCGACCCAATTGAGGAGTCCTTCTGCTATCTGAATGTAGAGAGGCACGCTGGCCACCAGGCGGTTGAGCGGCTTGAACTGAAGAGGATTGGGCGAGGCGTTTTCAGCCGTCGGAGACGTCATTTGTGCCGTTTTGAACAAATTGGTCTGATGGTATATACCAATCTCAAGGACAGGATAGCATGTGTGATTGATGATGTCAACCCGCTGCCCCCACGCTGCCCCCACAACTTTCTCTCGACGGCAAGATGTCTCGTTAGGTCGAGGTTCCACTCTCTCCTATCCACAAATCGCCTTTCATGCGAATCCATTCAGGTTTTCACCGGTGCGGAGCAAAGCCCTGCCGAGGGGCGATTTGCCCCACAGGTTTCAGCTCTGCACAGCTGCACGAAACGATTCGATCGTTGC
>JAPLGX010000090.1 GCA_026389925.1 Chloroflexota bacterium | reverse complement strand
TGGGGTGAAGCGAACTGAAATTGTCGTCGTGGTGCTGGTCGTCGGGTTGGTGGCCTGCCTGTGCCTCTCGGCTGGCGCGGTGGGTGCGTGGCTGGCCTACTCGGCGCTGAACGCAATCCCCGAGGCCACTGGCGGTCCGAGTGGTCCGACGGAGGTGTTCAAGCCGCGGTCGCTCACGCCCACGCCGCTCGCAGTTGCCAGCCCGCCGCCGGCGCGAGCGGGTGAAACGCTCACCGCGCTCGAGAATGCGCAGGTGCCGATCAACGATCTGGTTGAACTCGCGGCACGCCTGGGCGGCAAGCCCGACGTCCCCCGAGTCCTCGCGACCAGCGCCGATCCCATCCCCCTCGGGACGCAGAAGACTTTTAATGCGTCGAACACCGACACCGACGAGAACTTCACCCTGACGGCCAGCCTGCGCTATGCGACGCCGCACGTCTACTTCTGGGTGGAAAACGGCGTGCAGGTCGACGACAAGGAAATCCAGGCGCTGGTCGATCGTTTCGAGAACAAGAGTTACCCGACCGACCGGGAATTCTTCGGCTCGGAATGGACGCCAGGCGTGGATGGCGACCCACACCTGTACATCCTGTACGCCACCGGCCTGGGTTCGTCAGTGGCCGGCTACTACTCCTCGGTGGATGAATACTCGCCCCTGGCTCATCCGTACTCGAACGGCCACGAGATGTTCTATATCAATGCCGACAACACGGGGCTGGCAGAGGAGTTCACCTCGGGTGTGCTGGCGCACGAGTTCCAGCACATGATCCACTGGTATCTCGACCGGAACGAGGAATCGTGGTTGAACGAAGGCGCCTCGGAACTGGCCGCCTTCCTCAACGGCTTCGACCTGGGTGGCTTCGACCAGGCTTATGCTGCAAACACCGACCTGCAATTCAACTACTGGCCGGACATGCACGAAGAAGACACGTCCCCCCATTACGGGGTCGGGTTCCTCTTTCTCGACTACTATCTCAACCGCTTTGGGGCCGAGGCCACCCAGACGCTTGTGCGGGCGGAAGCCAACGGGCTGGAAAGCATCGACCAGGCGCTGGGCGCACTGGGCGTGGTGGATGACCCAACCGGCCGGGCGATGAAGGCGGAGGATCTTTTCGCCGAATTCGCCGCGGCGCTGTACCTCAACGACCCGGCCGTCGGCGACGGACGGTACGCCTTTGCCAATTACGCCCAGGCCCCGCTGCCGCGGTTGGCGGAGGTCATCAGCGACTGCCCGACGGGAGTGCAAGATCGCGACGTGGCACAGTTCGGCATCGACTACATCCAGATCCGCTGTTCCGGTGAGTACCGGTTGCGCTTCGCAGGGGCTTCGACCGTGGGCGCCTTGCCGGTCACTGCGGCCCAGGGCGACTACGACGTGTGGTCGAACCGCGGCGACGAATCCGACATGACCCTGACGCGCGCGTTCGACCTGCTCAGCAGTGGAACGGTTACGTTGGACTTCAAGCTGTGGTACGACATCGAGGAGAACTGGGACTATGCCTACGTGGAGGTGTCCCGCGACGAGGGCCGCACGTGGACCATCCTAGACACGCCCTCCGGGACCGATGCCAACCCGCAGGGCAACAGCTACGGCTGGGCCTACACCGGGTTGAGCGGCGGCGGGTCGCAGGCCGAATGGGTGGACGAGCAGATCGACCTCTCGGCCTACGCTGGCCAGCATGTGCTTATTCGATTCGAGTACATCACCGATGCGGCCGTGAACGGGGAAGGGCTGCTGCTCGACGACGTCCGCCTTTCGGCGGCGAACTACTCAACCGACTTCGAGAATGATCTCGGAGGCTGGCAGGCGGAGGGCTTCGTGCGGCTGCAGAACGTGCTGCCGCAAAGCTACAGGGTGCTGCTCATTAAGGATGGGCGCTCCACCACGGTCACGCCGCTCGTCCTAGACGAGCGCATGGCAGGTGAAGCACCGTTGGTGATCGGTCCGGGCGAGCGCGCGGTGCTGGTGGTGATCGGGGCGGCGCGCTTCACGCGGCAAAGGGCGCCCTACCAGTTCGAGATTATCCCGTGAGGCCGGGCGGGAGGCCGCGGAAACAGGGCGCGAGCTAGGCCGGCTTCTCGGGGGCCGCAGCGCCGCCCGTGGTGCGCAAATCGCGCAGGCGGGCCTCGAGTTGGGCGCGCTTGGCCAGCGCCGCCTCGCGCGCCTGAGCGCGCAGTTGCTCGCCGGAATATGGGGTAATGAGCAGCGCGATGGTGGCACCGGCCACGGCGCCGATCACGGCGCCCAGGACAAACGAGAAGAACCGCTTCATGCCAAGCTCCTTCTGAGCCTACACGCGGGCCCGGCCAGCGCCGAGCCTGCGCTACGGGTGCGCTACATCGATCAAAAATGACTCACGGACGCGCACGCCTGATTATACTGCGGCGCGAGGTGCCAGATGCGTGGAGAAGAAGTAGTCGAGGTAAAACGGCTGGCCGGCGAACTGGCCAGTGGGGACGATCAGCGAGCGGAGCAGACGGCTCACCGCCTGGCCGCCTACGGCGATGCGGCGCTCCCTGCGCTGCGGCCGCTGCTGGAATCGGCCCAGGTGGACGGGCGCTTCTGGGCCGTGCGCACGTTGGCGCTTGTGCCGGGGCCGTGGGCGGCGACCCTGCGGCGCGAGGCGCTGCGCGACGCCGATCGTGAAGTGCGCCTATGCGCGCTGCGGGCGATGTGCGAGCAGCCCACGCCGCAGGCCATGGCGGACCTGGCGGGCCACCTGGGAGGGAGCGACCCCCTCGCCGCGCGCTTGGCGGGGAATGCGCTCATCCGACTGGGCGGTGAAGCGCTCGAGCCGCTGATCGCGGCGCTGCGCGAGGGGACGCCGCAGACGCGCATTGAGGCCGCGCGGGCTTTGGCGGAGTTGCGCCAGCCCGAGGCGATCGCGCATCTCTTTGCCGCGCTCGATGACCATTCCACCATTGTGCGGCATTGGGCCGAGATCGGGCTCGAGCGGCTTGGGCAGAACTACGTGTTCTTCGCGCCGTGAAGGAAGAGAGCCGATCGTCGCCTCCATCCATGCGTCCCTCCCACAATCGAGTCTGGGGAGGCGACTGGATTTCCGCGAAAGCGGGAATGACGAACCAGAGCACGGTGCTCGTACTCCCTCCACAGAGGGGGACTCAAGGCGCCTAGCTGCGTGGTGACGCGCGGTTTACCGCAGGTTGACCAGCCACACCCACACCCCCCACATCGCGACCATCGCCAGCGACAGGCCCACCTTGACCACGTAGGACAACCCGCAGCCCGCGGCCGCGCCGGTGGCCGAGGCGACCGCCTTCTTCCAGTTGCGGTGGCGGCGGTACTCCACCAGGATCATGCCCAGCAGGCCGGCTACAATTCCGGCGATCGGCGAGGTCAGCAGCGTCCCCAGCAGCATGAGGCCCAGCCCGACCAGAATACCCAGCAGCGAGGCGCCGGTGGCGCGCGCCCCCAGGCCCGTCATCCACGCCTCACTCAACTCCGCTACGACGGCCACTCCGGCCATGAGCACGAGGACCACGACGCCGATCCAGTCCATGCCATGCACAAGGCCGTAGCCCAACCCCGCCAGCCAGATGATGGCTACGTCGGGGATGACCGGCACGAAGGCGCCCACCACGCCGATCAACATGACCACCAGGGTGCCGATGACCAAGACCGTTTCGTTCATCGGACGGGCTCACTCCCCCCATGCGTGGCGGCGAGCGTGTCACGAGTGATCACCTGCACTCCGCCCATCCACGGCAGGAGCACCGGCGGCACCTCGATCGTCCCATCTTCGCGCTGATAGTTTTCCATCACGGCAATCAGCGTGCGCGGCAGGCCCAGGCCCGACCCGTTGAGGGTGTGGACGAATTCGGGCTTGGCACCGCGCGCGGGCCGGTAACGGATGTTGGCGCGCCGCGCCTGGAAATCGCCGCAGTTGGAAACCGACGAGACTTCCAACCACTCGCCGCAGCCGGGCGCCCACACTTCGATGTCGAAGGTGATGCGCGCCGAGAATCCCAGATCGCCGGTGCACAACTGCTTGACCCGGTAGGTCAGGCCGAGGTCGCGGCAGGTTTGTTCGGCATCCGCCACCATGCGTTCAAGCTCCGCCTCCGACTTATCGGGCAGACAGAACTTGTACATTTCCACCTTGTCGAATTGCTGCCCGCGTTTGATGCCGCGCACATCGCGCCCGGCGGCGGCCTTCTCGCGCCGGAAGCAAGGCGTGTAGGCCGTGTACCAGCGCGGCAATTGCTCCGCCTCGAGTATCTCGCCCATGTGCAACCCGGTCAGCGGCACCTCCGCCGTGGGCACCATCCACAGGTCGTCCTCTTCGTCGTGGAAGAGGTTGTCGGCGAACTTGGGGAGCTGCCCCGCGCCGAAGAGCACTTCGCGGCGCACCATGAAGGGCGTGTAGGCTTCGGCGTACCCCTGGCGCGCATGCAGGTCGAGCATCCAGGCGATGAGCGCACGCTGCAGGCGCGCGCCGGCACGATGCAGGACGTAGAAGCGCGAGCCCGCCAGGCGTGCGCCTTGCTCGAAGTTGAGGATGCCAAGCTCGGGGCCAAGGTCCCAGTGCGGCCGGGGGGTGAAGGCAAAGGTCCGCGGCTCCCCCACGGTGCGCACGACCACGTTTTCGTTCTCGTCGCGGCCGAGCGGCACGCGCGGGTCGGGCAAGTTGGGCAGCATGCTCACCAGGCGCTGCAACTCGTCCTCTTCGGACCGCAACTGCACATCCAGGCCGTTGATGCGCTCGCCGACCGCCCTCATGTCCGCGATCTTGGCCTCGCGTGGGGCGGCCTCTTTCATCTGGCTGATTTCGCGGCTGACCGCGTTGCGCTGAGCCTTGAGCGTTTCGACCTCGGTCAGCACCGCTCGCCGGCGCTGGTCGAATTCGAGGATGCGCTCGAGCGGGGCATCGGTCTGGCGGTTCGCGAGCGCCTGGCGCACCTCGTCCGGATGGGCGCGAATGTACGCTAGATCGAGCATCGGGCCACCTCCACCACCGGGAAAGCAATCGGTCCCACCGTCTACGTCTCTCACGATAAGAGACCGCAGGACGAGGGACCGCTCGTGGTGCCACCTGGGTTCGCTGCGCCGGGAGGCGCAGCCTCATGGATCGCGCTAACGGGCGAACCCGGCCCGCTTAAAGTGCACCTTCTCGCGGGCGACTGGCCACAGGGGCCGGCGGATTGGATTTCCACGTCTCTCGCGCTGCCTTGCACCGGGCGGCAGCTCTCTGGGCGAGTGCAGCGTGTACTCGTGTCCGCGCTGGTCTTGGCTACCTCGATTGGGCGGGATTATACAGCAGGGCGCCAGGGCGTCAAGCGCGGTGCCAGGCTCTGCCCCATCAGGGCGGTTGAGAGGTCCTCGTCGCGCCGTACCAGGCGCACATCCACGCGCATACCCCGCAAACGCAGGGCCACTTCCGCCACGCTCTGCTCCGCGCCAAAGCTGCCTCGCTCGATGAGAACCACCGCCACATCGATGCCCCGGCTGCGCAAATGCTGAGCCGCCACGACCACGCCCAGCTCGGCCGAGGGCGAGATCAGCACGACCGTCGACCCGCGCGGAAAGCTGGCGCCTTCCAGGCGCAGCGCTTCGGCCAGGGAGAGGTCGCTTTCGGCGCGCAGCGTGGCCAGGCGTTCCATCAGCCGTTCACGCTGGCGCTCGCCGCGATCGGGCTGGATCACCTCGCGCTGCGGGGCATAGGCCGCGAGGCCCACTGAGCGGTCGTGATGCAAGAAGTAGTCGGCCAGTGAGGCCGCCGCTGCCACGCAATACTCCTCCGTGGCCGGCGGCAGGTGGAACTGCGGGCGGCGCGCCCAGAAGGGTGTGTCCTTGGCCGGCTCGGGGGCCGCGGGCTGCGCCAGCCGGCAGTGAACAGTACGCTGGCTGTCGAGCACCAGCCACACATCGGCTTTCGGGTCGAGTTCGAATTCCTTGGAGATCAGCCGATCGCGCCTGGCGGTCGAGGGCCAGTGGATGCGGGTGAGGGAATCGCCCGGGGCATACTCACGAACACCGGCCGCGCTGGGCGTCACCGCGGCCGTCTTGCGCTGGACCGCGGTGCCCCCGGGCAGCCGGCTGGGCGCCAGGATCACGGCCGGCAGGGGCGCCGTGTAGGGATGTACGACCAGATCCGCCGTCTGCGGGAAACGCTTCTCGCTCCGGAACAGCCCGAACGGATCGGCGACGCGCGCCGTAAGCGGGCCGAGTTGAAAACGCCCGCGCTCGGTGCACAGCGTGCGAACCACCCAGTGGCGGTTGGCGTGCGGCCCAAGCCCGGTCAGCACCGTGGAGGCCTGATGATCGGGCAGGGTGGATTCATCCCATAGCTCTACCCAGAAGTGAGGCACGCGCGAACGGTTGCGCAGGACGAAACGTTCTTCGATGATGGCACCGGCCTGCGAGTGAGGTGAACGCAGCACACGCTGCAGTTCGAGCCCCACCAGACCGAGGCGCGCCCACGCCCAACTGGCGGCGAGCAGCGCCGCCCACAAGTAGGCTAAACCATAGAACACCGGGGAGGCGGTCTGGATTCCGCCCAGCAGGCTGACGAAAAAAAGCAAGATGACCACCCGCCGCCGCAGGGCGGCGCGGCGAGCGCGTGGCCGATCGAGATCGGAGGAGAATCCACTCTCGCGCATGGCAAAGCCGGATGCCTCAGGCCGGCCGCCGGACGTCTCCCCCGGGGATGGGGACCGCATTCAGGATTTCCTGGATGACCGCGGAGGCGGCCACGCCCTTCAAGCGGGCCGCGGGCTCAAGGAGCAATCGGTGTGCCAGCACCGCCACCGCCAACTGCTTGACGTCATCGGGCAGAACGTAGTCGCGGCCGCTCAGCGCTGCCCGCGCCTGCGCCGTGCGATACAGGCCCAGGCTGCCGCGCGGGCTGGCACCCAGGTAAACCTCGCTGTAGCGGCGCGTGTTGTTGACCAGTTCGACGATGTAGCGGCGCACCAGAAGATCCACATAGATCTGGCGGACTGCTCGTTGGGCCGCAGCGAATTCATCGGCGGAAGTGACTTGCGGCAGATCGTCAAGCGGATGGCGAGTCTGCTGACTTTCGAGAATGCGCATCTCCTGCGTGGGCAACGGGTAACCCAGGCTGAGGCGCATGAGGAAACGATCCAGCTGCGCCTCCGGCAGCGGGAAGGTGCCCTCGTATTCGATCGGATTCTGCGTGGCCAGCACCAAAAACGGTGAGGGCAGGGCGTGGGTCACGCCGTCCACCGTCACCTGGCGTTCGTCCATCGCCTCCAGCAGCGCCGCCTGCGTCTTGGGCGTGGCGCGGTTGATCTCGTCGGCCAGGACGACCTGCGACATGATCGGCCCTGCGCGGAACTCGAATTGCCGGGATTGCTGATTGAAGATCGAGACGCCGGTCACGTCGCTGGGCAGCATGTCGGGCGTGAACTGGATACGGCTGAAGCCGCAGCCCAGCGAACGCGCCAGGCTCTTGGCGAGCACCGTCTTCCCCACTCCTGGCACATCTTCGATGAGCAAGTGGCCCTGTGCCAGAGTCCCCAAGATGGCCAGCTCGATTTCTTGGTCCTTGCCAATGATCACCTGGCCAACGTTCTCACAAAGACGGCTGCCGAGGTCCTGTATTGTGGGTGTCATAGGTGCCTGCCGACTGTGTCGCTCGAGGGTTGGAGCTCTTCGGCCGCAGCGGCTTGTCCGTCACTCAACAAGCAGCGCCAGGTAGCTCAGCCACAACAGCCCCCAGGCGAAGATGCGGGGCCGGTGAGTCTCGACCGCGAAGAGCAGAACACACACAATCATACCCGATGCCAGGCGGGTAATGCCCAGAGGCTCGCGAAAAGTGGAGAAGGGCGCCACCAGCACCATGAGCGCATTGAGCAGGAGCAGCAACGCTGTGCGGCGCGCGGCGGGGGTGGGCAGCGCGCGCAGGCTGCTCCAGGCCGCGAGCAGGGCAGGGACGATGACGCCGGGCACAAGGAGAGCCGCCATCACGGCGAAGGCGGCCGCGCCGTTTTGGCTGATGCGCAGGAATCCGGCGAGCGGCAGAATTTCGAATGAGGTACTTCCGGCGCCGCCGCTGACCAGCCCGGGAGTGCCGAAGGTCACCCATAGCCAGGCTTGGAGCAGCGCGAATGGGGCGAACACCAGCAGGCGTGCCGCCGCGCGCCTCCAGGATCCCTCGAGCGCGGGCAGCATGGCCCAGCCAAGCGCAAACGGGAGCATCGTCTCTTTGGCCAGCAGGCTCAAAGCCAGCAGCGCGCCGGAAACCCAGGTTGCGCCACGCATGCGCCAGATGCCCGCGCCCGAGCTCTCCGCGATCCGTTCCTCGCTCCACAGCGCGAGCAGGACCAGCAACAGCGCGAGAGGCTCCGAGAGGTCGAGGCGCACGCCGGCGACCACGCCGACCCACAGCCCAAAAATCAACGCAGCCCATGCCGATGCTCCGCGACGCCGCAGCATCTCACCCAGTACGAGAACGGCTGCCATCTGGTATGCCAGATTGAGCCCCACCAGAGTCCATGGAATGGCTGCCGGATTGGCAAGTGCGAAGACGCGAGCCAGAAGCGGCGTGAGTATGCGTTGATAGCGATAAGCGATGCGTTTGAGGTACGCGCAATACGAGTTGGCCTCATGAGGTTCGGGTTTTACTCCGCGAGACCACCTTGACAGCAGCAATGATCGCAAGACCCGCCCAGGCCAGGAGTGAGAGTGCGGCGCCGGCGGCGAAAGAAAGCGGCCGGTAGACGAATTCCACGTGGTGCTCCCCGCGGTCGAGGCGCACCGCGCGGAAGGAGAAGTTGGCCCGCAGGAGAGGTACCACTTCGCCATCCACCCGTGCCTGCCAGCCGGGATAGAAGGTGTCGGCGAGCACAAGGAATCCGGGTTGCGGAAAACTCGCCTCCAGCGCGACGACATCTGGGCTATTCCCGGGGAGCAGGGTGACCGTGGGTGGCAGTGCGCAGGCTGCGCCCTCCTTGCCCGCGCCCACTTCCAGGATCACCTGCTTGGCCGGGTCGAATCCCGGGTCGAGCACGAGGCTCAGGCTCTCCTCGCCGCCGCGAGCCCATGCCGCCCGGCACACGGCCCACGCGCGATGCGGCTCGTTGAGCAGCGCTTCCACGCGCGGCGTCTGCGGGCCGGCGCGAACCACCGCGCCGACATCCATCGCCCGCCACAACCTGCGCTGTTGGTCTGTGGGCAGCGCGTCGACCGCCTGCAGCAGTGCCACGGATCGCGCCGGGAGCAGCGGGTCGAAATTGCTGGCCGTGGCCAGGCCATCCAGCATGCCGGTGTTTGGCAGGCCCAGAGCGCGCACCTCCGTCCAACCCCGTGTCGCGTTGAAGGTATCGAATCGGAAGAAGCGCTGGAACTTCACGGCGTACTCATCCTGCGCCGCAATGTAGTAGCGGTGCGCGCCGGTGGCGGCCGCGAGTTTGGCCGAGGAGGGATTGGGGACCTGATACAGCTCACGGCCGGTGGTGGGGTTGAGGCCGTGGCCGGCATACGCCAAGTCCACCGCAATGAGCAAAACAGCTGCGGCCGGCGCCAGGTTGAGAAGGGGCGCCGGCCGATGAGCAGGCGGTGCGTTGCCCCCGGCAGGTTCCGGTCGCATGCGCGCGAATCGCCACACAATCGCGCAGGCCAGCGCGGTGAGCCCGGCGCGCACCGTCGAGGTAATGAAGGACGATTGCGTATCGAGCGCGAGGGCCGCGATGCCCGCGGCTAAGAGGATGGCCAGCGTGGCCGCGATCGCGCGCGACGCCCAGCGCTTGACGCTCGGGCTGGGCGTTCCCCAGCGCTCGGCGCCGGCGCCTGCCAGCAGCGCCAGGGCAAAGACGAAGATCAGCATGATGCGCGTCGGCGCCTGGAACAAATGGAAGGCTGGCACCCAACGGTAGAGCCAGGGGAAGAGGGGTGTGTTGCTCCCCAGCGCGAGGAGCAGCGCCGCGGGAATGCAGAGGACGAGCAGGCCGAAGGGGAAGCGCGGCAAGGAGGCCCGCACCTCCCGCCGGCGCCGAAGCCAGGCGATGAGCGCCACTAGGCTCAGCGCGAGGGGAAGCAGGCCGATGTAGATTGCATCTTCCCAAAAGTTGGCATAGCCCCAGAAGAGACTGCGCGCCGGATTGCCGAAGAGATCGGGCGCGATCAGGCCTGCCAGACGCCAGGGCCAGAACGAGTAGGTGAGCGCCGTCTGTATGTCAACGCCGGAGGCGCGCGGCGAAGCGCGCAGGTACTCCAGCGTGGGTAGCACCTGGGCCGCGCTGAGCGCAAAGGCCAGCGCGGTCGAAAGCGCCACATCAATCCATCCGCGCAGCACGGCGCGTGCGCCTTGGCCGCCCCCGAGTCGCCGCGCCGTCACCCACGCTGCGAGCAGCAGCCACGTGTACCACCACGTCTGCCAGTGGCCGGCCAGGATTTGCATCGCCAGGGCGAGTGCCAAAAGCGTGCGCCGAAAGCGCGCGTCGGGCTCACTCAGCCGGTCGCCGGCCAAGATGACCCAGGGCACCCAGCCGAGCGCCGCGTTCACGCTCAGGAAACCGGCGCGTGCAACGACATACCCGGACAGCGCGAAGGCAAGCGCGGCAACGGACTGAGCCAACAGGCCGAGCCCGAGGCGGCGCGCGAGACGGCTCATCCCGGCACCGGCCAACACCCAGTGGGCGATGATCAACCAGGCGTGGCCCACCTCGACCGGGAAGGCCAACAGCAGCCAGTTCGGCGGATACAGGAGCCCGGATTGCGCGTTGGCCAAGAGCGGCGCGCCCATGCCGACCAGCGGATTCCAAAGAGGAAGATGCCCGGCCAGGAGGGTTGTCTTTGCGAATTGATGCCACGGCTGGAATTGGAGCAAGGGCACTCCCCAAAAGATAACCTGGCCGCCGCCGACGGCCGGCCACAGGATGACCAAGGAGGCCGCCAGGACGATCAGCGTCGGCCACCAGGCCGGGGAGAGCCAGGTTCGAATGCGGGAGCTGCTCATCTTTCGCGCGCCATCCTCACCTTCTCTGTCGGTTGCACGAAGGCAAATCGGGATAAGGCCGTTTGTAAGTGTGAGCCGTCACGCGGCTTGCCCTATCCGCCTCACGGCGGAAGAACGAGTACAACCTCGAACACTTGCCAGCCGTCGGCGGCGAAGCGAGATTCGATACCTGGCACAGTAAGTAAACCACCGGGCGCGGCGGCCAGCGCGTCGGCGGGGCCAAGGATAACGTAATCCGCGCCGCTCGTGGCAAGCAAGGTGACGCGCGCGCTGCGGGAGGCGTTGGTCGAGAAGAACCGTTCGACCTGTGGGCGCTTGGCGGCCAGGTAGAGTGTTTCGGGACCGTGGCCGACATATGGAACAACCTGGGCATACGCCGGCAGGGCATTGCCGGTGGCGAAATCGGTGAGCACGATTGAGGCGGGCGTCGCGTGAGCGTCGAGCCATTCGAAGGCGCGGGCTTCGGCGGCTGGGATGAAGACAGGTTCGGCGGGACGAACTGCCGCCCGCATCGCACTGCTGTAAAGCAGAACGGTTGAGGGCAACGCGAGGGCGGTCAGCAGCGCCGAGCCAAAGTTGGCTTTGCGCAGGCCGTGCGCCTCTTCCCAGGCGGCGAATGCGCTCATGGCGAGCACCACTAATGCCACCCACACGCCCTCCGCCAGCCGGCGCTGAAGGTTAACCGGCAGCGAGACAAGCAGAGGCATGGCGATCACCCATGCAATGAGCAGGTTGGCCCCTATCTCGTGAGAGCGCGCGGCGCGCACCAGACCGACCAGCGCAAACGGTGCCAGCAAGCCGTAGCCGAGCAGGTACTCGACCGCGGTTGGTGAAGTGAGGATGTTCTGCGCCGTCCACTGGCGCAGCGCCGGGTTGGTGGAAAAAGCGATCACCGAATACACCACAAATGGTGCGGGGACGATGATGGCTTGCGCGACCATTCGCAGCGCGCGTCCCGATGCATCGCGCGCAAGAATGGCCGTCGTCGCCTCGCTCGGCGCGGGCCTCCGCCGCGAGGCAAGAGCGCGCGCGGTTGTGAGTCCCCAGGCCAGTGCCATTAACCCCCACGCCAAGGGCACGTTGAGGGGTTGGAAGAACCACAGTGCCGCCAAGGCCAGCCCGGCCTTCCATCCCCCGCGTGCGTCGGCGCCGCTGGCACCATTGATGTACGCGAGCAGC
>JAPLGX010000033.1 GCA_026389925.1 Chloroflexota bacterium | reverse complement strand
GAGGTCATCGAACGCGCGCCCATCCACCCTGCCCCAATGGCCATGCCCAGCGCGCCCAGCTCATCCTCCGACTGGACGATGAGGAAAGTGTTTTCGCCTGTGGTCGGGTCGCGGCGCAGCAGCGGCAGGTAGTCCTGCAGGCCTTCCGCCAGCGAGGAGGCGGGTGTAATCGGATACCACGCCGCAAACGACACGCCGCCGTAGATCGCGCCCAGCGCCGCGGCGGTGTTACCGTCCACCAGGATCATCCCCGGAGCGGCCGGCATGCGCTCGACGCGGAAGCCGTCGGTCTTGGTCAGGTTCTCCGCGGCATGCTTGTGCGCCGTCTGCACTACACCGAAATTGAGCGCCACCGCCTTGCCCTTGCCGCGGAAGTGCGCCGCGAGCGCACTCTCGACCTCGCTCAGCTCGATCCCCAGCAGCCAGGCCAGCCCGCCCACGTAGGCCATGTTGGCGACGTACGGGCGCAGCGAGGCCTCCGCCCCCGAGTCGCGCGCCAGGCGCGTGGCCGGGATCGCATAATAGTGCACGTCGCTGCGGAACTTCTCGAAGGCCAGGTCGTCCGCGTACAGGCAGACGCCGCCCGGGGCGAGCCCCTTCAAGTCCTCGATCACCGTCCCGCGGTTCATCGCGATCAGGATTTCCGATTGGTCCGTGCGCGCGGCAAACCCCGCGGCACTCGCCCGAATGGTGAACCAGGTCGGCAGCCCCTGGATGTTGGAGGGGAACAGGTTCTTGCCCGACACCGGAATGCCCATCGTGAACAGCGAACGCAGGATCACGCCGTTGGCCGTCTGGCTGCCCGATCCATTGACCGTGGCCACGACAATCGAAAAATCGTTGACCTTGTGCGGCACTCTGCTCTTCTCCGCCACGGCGGGCTGAGATTGAACACTCATGGACACTTCTCCTTAGGAATGCGAGACCGATGAACGAATGGCGGCCTCCTGTCCCTCCGCTTCTCGGTGACGCAGCAGCCGGGTGTGGTCGAGCAGCGCGGCCTCCGCCGCCGCAAAATCGCCGCGGCGGATGGCCTCAACCATTCGCTCGTGGTAGTCCCACACCTTCTGCAGGTAAGCCAGGTCGGCGTACAGGCTGAGCCCCACTGCCTCGTACGTATCCCAGTAGGCTTGCAGCAGTCCGATCACGAAGGGGTTGCCCAGCCGCGAGTAGATCGTCAGATGCAACTGGCGATGCTCCTCGTGCGGGATGCGCACCGGGTGGGTGGCCAGCTTCTCCCGGGCGCTCGCGATCAACTCCTGCAAGCATGCATGGTCCTCCGCCACGAGGAGCGCGGCGGCCTCCTGCAGGAACGACATCTCCACTTTGATGCGCAGTTCCCCGTACAGGTCGAACAGCGAAGCGTCGGTTGAGACGGCGTAGTTGAGGCTTTCACGCACGGCCGGGGCGAAGCTGTAGCCCGCGCGGCGGATTCCGGTATGCGGCCGCACCTCGATCAGCCCCAGGCAGCGCGCCACTTCCATCTGCTCCCGCAGCTTGCCCTTGCTTACGCCGAGTTTTCCGCTCAGCACCTCCAGCGACGGCAGGTGCTCGCCCGGAGTGGTGCGTGTTGCCAGGAACCGCACAAACTCGTTCATCGTCGCCCCTGGAATTCGCCTCTACATCGAATTCATCGGATTAATCTTACTATATCTTAGAGGGACGTTGGGAAACTGTCAACAACGAGTCGTGTGCGCGCCTTTCGGCTTCTTCTGGGCGGTTCTTGGGGACTTGTCTACTGACGCATGAGGGTCGGAAGCTCAACCAGCGACTTCGCCAGGTGCGTGCCGTGCCAAAACAAAAGCTTGCCGTCCACGGGCACGATGCGCGGCTCGGTCTGCCCTCGTGCGGTGAAGATGCGGCCCAGCAATGCTTGGTCTGCCTCGCCAAACGAGTACGGCTCATTCGGCACGAGAATTACCTCGGGCTGCGCCGCCGCGATTTCGTCGGGCGTCACCCGCGGGTAGCGGTCATCGCGCCCTGCCGCCCCCTCGGCGGCCGCCTCGTCCCACTCCGCTTCGAGCGGATAGTGCCGGCGCCGGCCGGCAAACACGTTGGTCCCGCCGCACGTGGCCAGCACGTCGCTGGCGTAGGTCTCGCCGCAGAATGTCATCCACCAGCGCGGGTCATCACGCGACGTGTCACGCCAGATCGGGCAGAACGCCCGCCGGGAGGCCTCGCCGTTCGCGGCCCGCGCCCACTCGAAGGAGCGCCCCAGCCAATCGATCTGCATCGCGATTTGCCGCGAACCGTAGACCGCCGCCAGCACGTGGAGATCGGCCAGAGCCTGCTCGACCGAGCGCGGGAATGTAAGCCATACCGCAACGCCGCGTTCCCCAAGTGCCGTGATGGGCGCCTCGCTGTTCTCTTCCTGGTTGCCAATCACCAGGTCCGGCGCGAGCGCCACGATCTTCTCCACGTCGGGGTTTTTGGTCCCGCCCACGTGCGGCAAGCGCGCCGTGCCCGCGGCGGGCAAAACGCAGAAGTCGGTCACGCCCACGATTTTCTCACCCAGGCCGAGATCGAACAGGCTCTCGGTCATCGAGGGAACGAGTGACACGATGCGCTCAGGCGGCGCGGCGAGTGCCGGGAATGCGTTCATCGAGCCCATGCGGCACCAAGCGTCACTGTGGGCGCCGGCTCCCCCCACACCTCCACCTGGCCCTGCGGGCCAAGCGCGAGCGCGGCATGCTCGCCCAGGCCCAGGCGGTAGAGCGTGGGGCGCTTGAGGAGGGCGAGGCAGGCCATCCCCGCCTCGTGGTGCGATTGGACGACGGCTCGGCGCAGCCAGCCGCATCCTGGGGAAAGTTCTTCGGCTTCGATCACTTCGCCCAATGCCTCGCTGCTCCGGCCCTCAGCCAGTACCAGCGCGCCATCCTCCAGCGCCAGCAGCAGGCTCTCGCCAAACCCGGATTCCTCAAACATCTTGGCCAGCTCGGCGGCCGAACCGGTGTCGGGGATGACTATCATCGTCGCCTCGCTCAGGCACTCCTCGCCGCGCGGGCTGTCGAGCAATACGATCTCCCCCGGCAGGCCGCACACCGCGCTGCACTCGGCCAGCCGCGCTTCGGCCGCCTCGCGGGCTCTCGCGGAGGGGGCCAGCACGACCAGTTGGCCCGCCTGTTGCACCAGCGCCGCGGCACGCGCCGCAATAGCGTCATCGGCCGATCCGCCACACAGGATCAGCCAGCCGCCACCCTGGGGTCTCACGAAGAAGGATTGCGGCGGGGTCATGGTGTCACACGCACGAATGGACGCCGCGCTGCGGACACGTCCGGTCGGCGTCCCGTGGCGCATCGTTCGCGGCGACGAATGGCTCGGCCTGTGCCAGGGCTGGATCCCTACTAGCGCGTGGGCGGCCCGCCGGGGCGCTTGTTTTGCTCGCCGGAGGTGCTGCTCGTGCAGCCGCCGCTGTCATGACGGTCGCATCCGTTGCCGGCCTTGGCCTCCAGCGCTTCAAGCTCATCCAGCGGCTGCAGCTCGCCGCGCGCAAATTCCACCCGGCCGGTTTCTTCGCCCAGGTCCACCAGCACGCCCTCGCGCAGCGGGAACACGTCTACCACCTTGCCGTCGCCGCGCGGCGTGCGCACGCGCTTGCCGCGTTTGGGCAGCTCGGCTCGCGCCTGGACATACTGCTCGTATTCGTAGATCAGGCAGCAACGCAGACGTCCGCACATGCCGGTAATCTCGCTCGGGTTGAGCGAGATGCCCTGTGCTTTGGCCATCTTGATCGAGATCGGGCTGAATTCGGTCAGGAATTTCGAGCAGCAGCGCGAGGTGAGGCCGCACGCGCCCAGCCCGCCGATCAGCCGCGCCACGTCGCGCGGGCCGATCTGGCGCAGCTCCACCTGGGATTTGCCGAACCGCTGCTGCATGTCGCCGCGCAGCGATTTCAGGTCGGGCTTGTCTTCGCCTTCCACCGAGAAGAGGAAGGTCGGGTGGCTGCCGTCGTAGCCGTACTCGGCGGCCACGATCTTCACCCCGCGCAATGCAAGCTGAGCGGCGCGCTCCAGGCACACCACCAGCCCCTCCGGCTCGCGTGACGTCCACGACTGCTGCAGGAGCATGTCCTGCGCCGAGGCCGGACGCTCGATCGATCGCCAGCCGCCCTCGGGCTGCGGCGTCTCGTTGACGAATTGAACCACCTGCCCGATTTGCCGGCCGCGGGCCGTGCTGACCAGAACGTAATCACCCTCGTGCACGCGCTCGCTGTGCGCCGTCGCATCGAAGTGATAGATCTTGCCCAGCTTGTGAAAGCGAATACCGACAATTGTCGTCATCGCGCAACCTTCGCATGTCGTCCCGAAGTCAAATCAACGGATGTGAGCGAGCAGGCCATTCCACGCGGCAGCAGATCCCACGTCGGCCGCAGCCGCCTGCGGTCTACTTCACCCATAGGGTCAGTCCCTCGCCAACCTCGAGCGGCCGGTAGTCGTGAGCCATAGCGTAGCCCACGAACTCCCCTTCCAGCTCAGCTTCCCTGCCGACCAGAATACCCGCCGGCGGCTTGGCCGTCAATACGGCCTCCAGTTCCTCCGGCGAGACCACGTGCAGCGCCTCGCGCGCGGTGCGCGGCACGAGCGGGCTGACCCGCCAGGCAAAAGGCCCGCTGGCGAACTGTTCGTAGATTGGCAGCCCGCCCTCCAGCGCATAGATCGGGCTGAGGGTGAGCACCGGCCCTCCGCCGGCCTCCTGGGCGATTCTCGCGCCGACGGCACGCACTGCGGTGGGCGACCATGCTTCCGGGCGCAGCAGGCTGCGCACCGAGGTCACCTCAGCACGCGAAAACCACATGGCCGCGAGCGCCGCCAGAATCACCCACGCGGCTCCGAGCGGCACCCTGCGTCCACCCAGGCAAACTCGCGCCGCCGAGAGCACGGTAGCCACGGCTGCGAATGGCACGAGCATGTAGAAGTACTGGTACCAGCTGGGGGTGGGCGCCAACGCGCCCCACAGGAGAAACGGAAAAAGGATGCCGATGGCCAGTGGCACGCGCCGTCCCTCACTGCGAAAAAGAAAAAGACCAATGGCATCCGCAGCAAGAAATACGGCCAGGCTGATGAAGAGGATGGCACCGCGGGGCTCGAGTAGCACTTCTTCGATGACGAACCGCATCTTGCCCGTCAGGTCCATGGCCGTGGTGAACCCCATGGCCTGGCGGTAGACCGTGTTCAGCGCGGCATACTCAAGGTTGCCGAAGCGGAAAGCGCAGGGCGCCAACCATGCCAGGGCCACTGTGGGCACCAGGCCGAGGGCGCCGCCGAGGGCGTAGTGGGCCACGGCCCGTGTGCGCCGCGATAAACCCTCGCGCTTCGTCCACAACACGATGACCAGCGCCAGGCCCAGTCCGGCTGGGGCGAAGCTCAAGCGCGTGCCCACGGCCAACCCGGCCGCAAGACCGGCGCCGACAAGCGGCCAACCGGACGCACGCCGCCCGGCTGCGCGGCTCAGCACGAGTGCGAGAAGGAACAGGGCAACGGCGGCGTCGTGATTCCACGCCCGGCCAACCGTGTAGAAAGAGAGCGGCGAGAAGGCCATGAGCACGACCGCCGAGCCCGCCATGCTCATGCGAAGCAGAGGCCTGGCCTCCTCCAGTTCTCTCCACACCAGCCAGTACACTGTGCCCAGCGAGAGCAGCGCAAAGACGAGCGATGCGAGTCGCGCCGCCATCAAGGGAGACGCAGCTCCAAGATCGAGCAGGCCGTAGAGATACACCAGGTTCGGGAGGTGGAAATACGGGTAGTCGCGGTAAGGGAGAAGCCCGAAGCGGGCCAGCAACACGCCGCTGGCCACGAATTGGTGCTCATCGTGGTCAACCTCGCGCGGCAGGGCCACCCCGGCCAGCACCGCGCCCACCACGAGCAACAACAACACGGCGCACGCTGCCGAGAGCGGCGTGAACCCGCTTCGCCTGGCGCCCTCGGAATTCATGGGCCGCATCGCATTTCGCTATGCCCTGAGGTCCATCCCTGGCAAGTTCGACGGGGAGCTGCAGTCGCTTCCGCCGTGATTGCACAAGCGCATGCGAGGCGCGTGCCGGGGGAGGAACAGGCTCACCCGACAGTCTTGATCGATATCGGTTGCCCGCCGCCCAGCGCCGCGACGCTCACGGCGGCCGCCAGGCGCTCGGCGAGTTCACGGAGTGCGGTGCCGACCGGCGAATCGGGGTGGCTCAAGACCACGGGCACGCCCCCATCGCCTCCCACCCGCACGGCCGGATCCATCGGGATCTCGCCGAGGAAGGGCACTTGCGCGGCTTCGGCCAAGCGCTTGCCGCCGCCGCGGCCGAAGACATCCATCGACTGGCCATCCGGCAAGAGCAGATAGCTCATGTTCTCAACGACACCCAGGATCGGCACCTCGAGGGTGCGGAACATTTCCAGACCGCGCGAGGCATCATCGAGCGACACCTGCTGCGGCAGCGTCACGATGACTCCGCCCGTCAGCGGGATGGATTGGCTCAGGCTGAGCTGCGCGTCGCCGGTCCCGGGCGGCAAGTCGATCACCAGATAGTCCAGCTCGCCCCACAGCACGTCGGCCAGGAACTGGCGGATGGCCGAGTGCAGCATCGGGCCGCGCCAGATGAGCGGCTGGCCCGGCCGTACCAGGAAGCCAATCGACATGACACGCACGCCATGCGCTTCGGCCGGCACCAACTTCTCGCCCTCGGGCGAAGGCATCGAGCTGAGCCCCATCATGATCGGGACGTTCGGGCCGTAAATATCCGCGTCGAGCAGACCCACCCGCGCCCCCGCCTGGGCGAGGGAGACGGCGACGTTCACGGCCACGGTGGTCTTGCCCACGCCCCCCTTGCCCGAGGCAATGGCGATCGCGTTGCGCACGGGCATTTCGATCAGGCCGCGGTCACGCCCATCGGAGGGTACCGTCGATTCAAGTTGGACCTCCACGTCACGCACGCCCGGCAGGCTGCGTACGGCCTCGGCCGCCTCGCGCTGGATTCGATCGCGCAGGGGGCAGGCCGGCGTGGTGAGCACGATGGTGAATGCGACACGCCCCTCGCCGATCTCGAGGTCGCGAATCATGTTCAAGGTGACCAGGTCCTTATGCAGCTCCGGTTCCTGAACGCGGCTCAGCGCGCGCAGGACATCTTCGGAGGTGGGTGAGGGCACCGATGTCAACGTTCACCTCGCTTTTCAACACTCAGCCGGCTGCCTTCCAGGTAGGCCTGGATATCCTTTCGCGCTCTTTCGAAGAGCTTGATCATCTCTTGATCGGTTCCGCGAAAGCGCAGCACGGCCTGCCGTGCACAAGCTGTACAGCCGCGCATGGCCCGGTACGAGTCCGCCTGGCACGTCAGGCACCCATCCAGCCGGACCATCATCAACGCGAAGGCCAGGGCGTCCGGGTGCTCCTCATCCAGGTGGCAAATGCGATCCACCAGTCGCCGCCACGGCAGCCCGCGCAGGTCGCGCAGGGAGGGGGCCACCCGCAGCGGGAAGAGCATTTCGGCGTCTTCGTGATACATCGTCGCCCTTGCATCCCTCGCGCCGGCTCAGGCAGCCGCCTGAGCCTTGGCCTTGCGCGCCTCTTTTTCTCTGCGCGCCTCTTCCTCACGGGCGTAGTTGCTGGGGCGGATGGCCGCGTAGTACGAGACCGGCCGCGAGAGGCGCTGCTTGTCGAAAATGTGCGCCTGGCGCCGCTCGTAGGAGGCGATTTCGTAGTCGTGGTCCATCTTGATCGCATCGAACGGGCAATACTCGGCGCACAACCCGCAGTTCATGCAGATGTCCACGTCGATGTTGAACTCAGCCGGCGCCGGCAGCGGACGGCCGCTGACCGGGTCGGTGGTACGCACAATCCAGATGCACTGCGGCGGGCACACTTTGGCGCAAATGCCGCAGGCGGTGCAGCGCTCCTGCGGCTCCCCGTTCGGACCTTCTTCGTAGACGAGAAAGGGGATGTAGCGGAATTCTTCCGGTACGGGTATCTTCTCTTCCGGGTACTGAATGGTAAACAGCCCGCGCACGTTTTTCGACGAACGGTGCTGAATACCTTGCGGCGTTTTGTAGCGGCCCTTGCCCAGCCAGCGCAGGTCATCGAGGTAGGTCTCGAAGAAATGGCGCAGCGTGGTGGTCAGACCTTTGACGATGCCCAGACCATACATCAGTTCGTCCTTCGCGCGCTAGCGGTCCACTTCGCCCAAGGTGATGTCGATGCTGCCCAGGATGACCACCGCGTCGGCGATCTTCTGCCCGCGGCACATCTCGCCCAGCGGGGTCAGGTTGATGAACGACGGCGGGCGCACGTGGTAGCGCCACGGGTTGGGTTTGCCGTTGGAGACGACATAGTAGCCCAGCTCGCCCTTCGGGCCGTCGACGCGCGCGTAAGATTCGCCGGCCGGCACCCGCACCTGATACATCGGGTTGCCGGTCTGGATCTCGCCGGCCGGAATGTCGCGCAGCGCCTGGCGCAAGATCTTCAGGCTTTCGCGCATCTCGTCCAAGCGGATCAGGTAACGGTCGTACACGTCGCCGTGCGTGCGCACCGCCACGTTGAAATCGAAGCGCTCGTAAATGCCGTACGGCTCGGCGCGGCGCACGTCATAGGCCACGCCCGAGGCGCGCAGCACCGGCCCGGCCGCGGCGTAGGCAATCGCCCGATCGGGCGGCAGGACTCCCACCCCGATCGCCCGCCCGCGAAGGATCTCGCTCCCGCTGAGGAAATGGTCGAGCTCGTCGATCTTGCGCGGCAGGCGCTCTTCGACCAGCTCGCCAATGCGCTCCTGAGTGCCCTCCGGGAAGTCGCGCGCCACCCCGCCGAAGCGGAAGTAGTTGCACATCATGCGCGAGCCGGTGATGGCTTCGAAGAGGTCCAGGATCAATTCGCGGTCCTGGATGGCGTACAGCGCGGGCGTGAAGTAGGCGCCCATGTCGTTAAGCAGGAAGCCGATGAACCACAAGTGATTGCTGATGCGGCCCAGCTCGGCCATGATGACGCGGATGTACTCGGCTCGCTCCGGCGGGCGGATGCCCATCAACTTCTCGACCGCCAGCGCGTAGCCGAAATTGTTGTTCAGTGAGTTGATGTAGTCGAGCCGGTCGGTGAACGGCATGTTCATCAGGAAGGTGTTGCGCTCGCCGATCTTCTCGTGGTTTCGGTGCAGGTAGCCCATCACCGGCTTGAGGTCGACCACCGTCTCGCCATCGAGCTTGACGACGACGCGGAACACGCCGTGGGTCGATGGATGCTGCGGGCCCAGGTTGACGATGATCTCGTCGGTCCCCAGTGCCGGCCCGCTGCCGCTGCCCTTGGCGCTTACCTTGCCCAGCCCGGCGTACAGCGCCGCATCACCCTCCGGAACCCAGCCTTCAGGCGTGAAGTCCGGCGGGTAGGCAACGTTGTGGCGGAAGGGGACCTTGTCCTCAATCCGGATCACCTTCCCGTCCGGCCAGCGGTT
>JAPLGX010000503.1 GCA_026389925.1 Chloroflexota bacterium | reverse complement strand
GACGCCTTGGCCGGTCAGGCCGGCGATCTGGAAGAGGACGTCAGCGCCCTGTCCCATAAACTGCTTGGCGATGGCCTTGCCGGTGGCCGGGTCGTTGAAACCCTTGGCCGGGTCGGGGTTCACCTCCTGGGAGAGAACCTTGATGTTGGGGTTGACAGACTTCGCGCCAGCGGCGTAGCCCGCGTTGTACGCCACAACTGCCGGGAGGGCTGTGCCCATGACGGCGCCGATAGTGCCTGTCTTGGAGATGCTGGCGGCGACGATACCGGCCAGGTAGCCAACCTGCTCCTCGGCGAAGAGGACGCCCTGGTAGTTCGGGAAGAATTTGGCCGTGTCACCCTTGCAGGCAAAGGTCGCATCCGGGGCGCCGGTCTCGTCGACGCAGATCGACTGGTCCACCCCGATGAACCTGATGTTCGGGTTGGCTTTCGCCGCGGCCATCGTGTCGGAGCCGATTAGGAACCCGATGGTGACGATGACATCGAACTTCTGGTCCACGAAGGTCTGGATGTTCTGCTTGTAGTCCGAGATGTTCTGGGTGACGATGACGTCAGAGGTGCCGCCGATCGCGGCGGCAGCCGCCTGGGCGCCCTCCCACGAAGCCTGGTTGAAGGACTTGTCCTCGAGCTGGCCGACGTCTGTGACGACACCGACCTTGAGCACCTTCGCGGCCGGGGCTGGCGTGGGTGTGGCGCAGCCCGCCAGAACGAGGGAGGCCATCATGACGAAGGCCAAGACTGCGTACAGTCGCTTGTGCATGTTCTTTCTCCTCCAGAGAATTTGTCACTCAGCTTGCGACGACGTGCGTGCCGTGAGCGTCCAGGGGATGATCGTTGGAGCGATCCCTCCTTTCTGTGGGGAAGTGAATTGTCTTGGGGGTTGCTGAGAATACTATCACGAAGCCATGCGCCGCGCAACTCTGTGCGCCCCCGCCAGCTATTCATCGAAGACATCCCATGGCGCCGTCTCGCTCGGTTGCATGAGGGCAGCCAACAATTCGGCCCGAAGTTCTGCGAATACGTCCGCTGCGGCGCGGATCAAACCGAAGGCGCCGGCCAACATCATGTCGCCGAAGGGCGCAGCATAGTACGGCCTGAGCGCCGACCCTTGCATCAGGCCGCGCCGCGGACCGACGACCACCAGCGGACTCGCCGGGCTGCCCAGTGCAAGGCGGTGGCTCACGTAGATGAGCGCGCCATGTCCGTTGGCCTCAAAGACTTCCGCATGCGTCAGCTTTCCCTCCGCCAGTGCGCGCACCAACCTCTCGAGATCGCTTTGCGTCACCAACCCGGTGTGATGTTCGAAGAGACCTTCAATTGCGTGCTCGCCCCCGGCGGTACGCCGCAGGCGGAAGCACAGCACATGGAAGTTGCCGACGTTCGCCACGAGCGGCGCCTGCAGCTCGGCCACGCGCGGGTCGAGCATGGCGCCGAGCACAGCCGCCGGCGCGCTGTCCATGACCATCACCCGCTCGGCCGCCTCGCGCCCGCTCTCAGCCAGAGCCTGCAATCGGGTCATGGGCGCAGGCACGGCGGACGCCGCGAAGGCAAAGCGCGAGAGATGCCGGGCCTCGCGGATCTGCCGGTCGAGAGAGTCGAAACGGAATTGGCGATCGGATACGCCGCGCGGTGCATTGCCATGATCGAATGCTGCCAGCGCCAGAAGATCGGGAATGAGCCTCACACCGAATTGCTCCAGCGCCCGCCGAATGGGCACAATGTCGAAATCGCCCAAGCGGATGCGCTCCGTCTTGGGCGGAAGCCGTCTCAGCTCGTCCTGCTCAACCAGCTGCAAACCCATCTGCGACTCAACCACGCGCAGGTCGTCGTTGAAGGATCGCGCCGCTTCCGGTGTGGCAAAGACACTCTGGCCGCTGCGCACATGGGCCTCGGCGGCCCAGGCGCTGGGCCCGCCGCCCATCATGCGCCCTTCGAGCAAAAGCGGCACGCCGCGCCGGGTTGCGTCACGTATCTGGCGCTGGATGATCAGGGTGGGCGCCGGCAGAACGAGTTTGTAGGCGTTCTCCGGACTAAGGCACGTATCAAGATAGAGAATATCCTGCGTCCCGGTGCCAATATCGACCGCAAGCACTTTCATCCAGCATACCTGTGGTCTGGGCAGACTGCGCGGTTGGAGAGAAAGCTCATCTTGTTACCATCTCCCTCACATGTGTTTAACAGAAGTAGCCGCCGTAGGGATTGGGGAGATGTGGACGAGCCGAGAAGGGGTCGCGAGATGCGTGCGACGGCAGGCGCATCCACTGCGGCAATACACCTGTGTTCGATGGGGCCGCCGCGGAAGATGGCCATGGCTTGCGGTGGAGAACCAGGGACTGCACGGAGGATGACGGGAGATAGACAAAGTGCATGGGCATCCAACTGTGCAGCCTGCCACATTCGGCGGGTGCTTGCAAACCCGCCAGAAAGCGGCCCGCAATCCTGGCCTTTCCCCAGATGGAATGGCTTATCCACAGAAACATGCCACTTATCCACGGCGCGGAACGCGCCCCGCCGTCCACAGGCTGTGGAGGAATCCGGTGTTGATATGTGGGAAAAGGACCGACTGTCGTGGGGAAAGACGGGCGATGCGCAGCGGCATTCCACGCGCATCCACCAAGAATGCCCAGGCTTTCCACAAGCGCTGGGCATTCGGGGGTGAACGGAGCGGCAAACCATCAGGCAGCAGCCATCAGTGGCTGGGGATTGTACAACTGCTGGCGAATAGCCATTACCTCCCGGCGAAGATTGTCGTCATGTTCCAGGAGGCCGCCGATCTTTTCGCAGCCGTACATTATGGTGGTGTGGTCGCGGCCGCCGAGCACCTGGCCGATGTGTGGCAGCGAGGTGTTGGTCTCCTCGCGAATGAGATACATCGCCACTTGGCGCGGCAGCGCAATCTCGCGAGAGCGGTCCTTGCCGAGCAGCCGGTCGCGGTCGACAGCGAAATGCGAGGCGACCGCCTCAATGATCACCGCCGGATCGAGCGGGCGGTTCTTGGGCAAGAGATCGGCCAGGGAGGGCTCGACCATTTCGGCGGCCAGGGGCATGCCGCTCAAATCTGCGAGAGCGATCAGACGCGTGAGGGCGCCTTCGAGTTCGCGGATATTGCTCTGCACGCGGCGGGCGATGAGCTCGAGCACCTCCGGCGGCACAGCGCGCCCGGCGCGTTCGGCCTTCGAGCGCAAGATCGCCTGGCGCGTCTCGAGGTCCGGCGGCTGGATATCGGCGGTGAGGCCCCACTCGAAGCGCGAGCGCAGGCGCTCTTCGAGGGTGACCATGGCCTTGGGCGGCCGGTCGGAGGAGAGCACGATCTGGTGATCCTGCCCGTGCATCGCGTTGAAGGTATGAAAGAACTCCTCCTGTGTGGATTCTTTGCCGGCGATGAACTGGATGTCGTCGATCAGCAGCACATCCATGCGGCGGTATTTCTCGCGGAAGGCGTCGGTGGTATGGCCGCGGATGGCGTTGATCAGGTCGTTGGTGAAGTCCTCGGAGGTGACGTAGAGCACCTCCGATCCGCGCGCGACGCACAGATTGGCGATGGCGTGCAGCAGGTGGGTCTTGCCCAGCCCCACGCCGCCGTAGAGAAAGAGCGGGTTGTAAGCCTGAGCCGGGTTCTCGGCGACGGCCAGCGAGGCCGCATGGGCGAGGCGGTTGCTGTTGCCCACCACGAAGGTGGCGAAAGTGTAGCGCGGGTTGAGGTTGGGTCCGGCCGGCCGGGCACCGCTCGCCGGGAGTGCAGGCACTGCGGCGCGGTCATCCGCGGGCGCGGGGCGGCCGACGTCGA
>JAPLGX010000189.1 GCA_026389925.1 Chloroflexota bacterium | reverse complement strand
CGTGATCCGGCCCGCGAAGCCCGGCTATCTTTTCAACCCGCCCAGCCGCAGCTACTCGAACGTGCAGGTGAGCATTACCGGTCAGAGTTACGTCGCGACCGCGAGGGTGTATCTGCCGCTAGTGATGCGCTGAGCGGCGGGGGGGCTGGCGACTTCATGCACCGGCCGCGGAATACAATCCCCTATGCACTTCTTGTCATGGCTGCTTATCTCATGTCCGGGTGCGGTGATTCCTATTCTCCCAATACCAGTGCTCCCAACAAGTGTCAGGTAGACTGGGGAGCGGGGAGCGGGGATACCAATCCGGAGCTCGTTTCGCGAGCGGAACACATGCTCTTGGAGCACGGAGTGACGATCCCCGACGCCAAAGGAGACTGGATCTGGCCCGGCAATCAAGAAGACAATCCATCCCCTTATCCCGTGCCGTTCGCTGATCTCACGGGTGCCACATTCGCTGTCGATGCCGATTATCTCTATGTGCGCCTCACCGTTGATGGGGTGTATCCGCGGGCAGAAGCTGAACTGCCATGGTACGGAGAAGATCAGATCAACAAGCTCAACGTGAACATCTGCCTCGACACGGACAACAACAAGAATACAGGATCGCTTGCAGATAACGGCTCTGAGGTAATGCTGGCGGCTGATATGATGACTACGCCGCTTTGTGGATGGGAGGATGTCTATGATTTCTGGTACGGACCCACGGGAGTTGACTTCCCGGAGACCCAGAGATACGAGCATACGTTCAACCGGAATCTGGTAGTAGCGGCATGGGGAGGCGCTGGGTTTGACTATCGCGTCATTGTCTTCCCGGCCGGGTTGCTTGGTACACGTCCAGGGCAGACAATTGCAGTGAACGGCTGGGACGAGTGCGCTAGCCTACAGTACCCGGAGCGGCACGCGACATTCGACGTATTGGGCCCAGGCGGGATGAATTCCCGCGTAGTCATTCAACTGCCAAACTGAATGCTTCACGACGACGTCACGTGTGGATAAGGGATACTAGGCCTGTCGGAAAGGAAGCCAATGAATTGGAGTTGATCGAAGCGGGCCTAATCGCGGTTGAGGACGAATATCTTACTGAGTATCAGCGCGATATTCGCGATCTTCTCCCTGAGATCCTCCGGCCTATCCCCGCGAGAACAATTCAAAGCGAGCTGAAATGGAGCCGCAGATTCGCGTACTCGCTGCGAAATGGCGAACGAAAACCTTCAAAGAAGCGGCTCGCGAAAGTGGTCCAATTTGCCGCACATCATGCTCGCGAATTCCTCCGCGAAGCAGAAGAACCGCGAATTCCCACGAATGACGAGGAAGCCATTCTGCGCATGGTCAACCGCCTGAAGAATTCGCAAAACCCCAATGGAAATAATCCAACCCACGGATAGCCCAACCACCAGGGTAGGGCCGAGCGCCGGGTAGTGCACAGAATCCCGCCCCTGTAATCTATCCCGTCAACGAAAGCGGGGGATAGGTTATAGGGCCTAGATACAGTGCACCTGTTGGCTTGTGGGCTCGTTTTCGATCTTGCCGTTCCGCTCTTCTAGCTTTCAATATCAGCGATCCTGGGATTGACGTGCCACAGAGGGTTTTCAGGGGGAATCGAGAGGGTTCGAGTAGCGGGTCTTAGGATTGAATTCGGCAATACGACGGGGGGTCTCCGTCTCGTTCAATCCGGCGAACGAAGTCGAATGGATACGACTCGCCAGTGATCATCATGGTCTCGGTATCCGAGCTAGATCCTTGGCAACCTCTAGCGATGCTGCAACGAGCGAGTCAAAGACCGAGTTGAGCGGTGAGCGGCCAGAGCGGTCAGCGCGATGGCCACACTCTTGGCCGCTCGAACGCGTTGTTGGCCGTCATCCAAACAACTCCGCGGCGCTCGACGGCACCCATCGAGTCCCCCGACCCAGCTTCTGAAACGAACATCCTTCGCTTCTCTTCCAGGTGAATAGGATTACGTGTTTGGCCCGATAACGCCTGGCTACCGCGCGGAGACGGCGAATTTCGGCGGCGCTTGGCCATTTCCCAGAACCACCTTTTGTTTGCACCAAAACAATGCCCGACAGATCACCCGACTTCAACAAGTAGTGATCCGACTTTGAGGCGTCCTTTCGAATACCTAGCACGTCCACGATTCCCCGCCACTCACCGCCCCCAGCGCCTCGGAAGGACATAGAACGCCACCGTTTCGCGACGCGGCTGCTCAGTGCCCGAAATAGGATCTCAGTCCACCGATCGGTGTTTGCTGCCTTTTTCCACGCTGACGAATGGGATATGTTGGCCATGTCCAATCGCGCCCGCCTATGATGACGGCTGACGGCCCGCAGCAGCCGTTTGCGACGCGAAGCAAGTCGGCTGCATGCGGTTGTAAGGTGCGGTACTGAATGCGTCGTGCATATTGTGGAGCCCTAAAGTATCACGTACATTGCTTCAAAGCGATCTACTCTTGGCCACGCACCGAAGACTCTCGACTACGTTTCATTCGTAGGATGTCAAGTGGGCCGTCTTGAATCGGAATTGGTACCGCCAATCCCAAAACGTTCCGCGCGAGTCTCTGGTCTATTTCCCTCCGCAATTCGCGGACTAGATTGGGCTTTGCGCCCAATTGCGGCCGACACTGAGGATTGGGGGTCGGCAGTTCCTGTCACGGGGGGGCCTTAAATGCGCAGGAATCGCGATCGCATCAAGGTGAAATCGGTTGCCTGCCCGAAGAAGGCGAAGTGTTCCGAATAGGTGCGCCACTGATATCGCTGCTCGAATTCCTTGAAGGGGGCTGTGCCAACCCATTTCTGGTACTTTTCTAGATTCTGTGAGGGGCCAATTACGAAAAACCGCGCATCGAAGGCCATGGCGTTGTAAAGCCTGTGGAGGGCCTCGCGCATCGTGCCTCCGTCCTCAACTTCGAAGAGGAAAATCGGAGGCGTCGGCTTGTACCAAATCGCGTCAACTCGAAATACCTCCGGCGCAGTGCTGAGGATTGGGGGGACACTGGAAAGAGTTGCCAGGTCGCCAAGTTTCTTGGCAAAGGCTTCTCTTGAGGGATCCGCAACATAGGTTTTGTATTGGAGCAGCTCGCCAATCTTCACAATATAGTAGATTGCCTCCCAATGAGTACCAGGTTCTGTCCCATCCTCAAACCGAGGAGTTGCCTCTGCCTCCTCTTCCGCCTCATCATCGTCGGCTTCGATTGTCCTGTGTTCTCGAGCATACCCGCCCAATCGCCGGTCGCACATCCAGTGGCAGAATGCATCGAACGCGTCAACATCATTTAGTGTTGGGTTTCCGAGCGAGGAAATCGCCTGGTCAATAACTGCCAGGTACTCCATGTAGTGGGTTAGGTCCCTCTATATGGCCTGTCGCCCCACCAACATGTTGATTATTCTTAGCTTTGGCTTGAGGCTGTGCAAGGCGGGGGTAACGAACCCGGCTTTGAATCCCTTAGAAAGCTCATGCTTCTCCTCAAACCTGGGAAAGGCCTCCCAATCCTCCTTCTCGACAACGGCAAAGAACAGGTCAAAAATAGCCGACGCCGCCTTGGGCCAGTTTGCCCGGCTCTGCCAGCCGGCATTTTCAAACCACTTGCGAAGATCCCTTGTGATCGCGGGCGCTATGCTGATGTGATAGCCCATTTGCCTGTTGTGAGCACTATTGCCATAATGGAATAATAGACGCTGCGCCCACCGCGCCGCGCGGCACAGTTCGAGGCCGTTACGCCGCAGGAGGCTTATGACGCGCTCTCTTTCCCGGGCACAGAAGGCATGGGTCACTCGTCGTAGTGCCGTCTACCGTGCCCGCCGGACGGCCCGTGATAGCCAGGTTTCGCTAGAGCTTTGGGCCAAAGAGCACGGGTGGCGAGTTGTGTTTCTCGATGCCCCGAGCGGGGGCCCGCGGACCGGCATAGTTGACGCGGTGCTGCTCCGCATCCACCCTCGTTCCAAGGATCAGATCGACATTCGTCTTGTCCAGCTCAAGTCAGGAGTGGCGGGTTTGACGGGCACCGAGTTCGATCGGTTGTGCTCCGCCGTCGAGCGCGTCAGCGCTGAAGGCTTGGCGGCTCTATGCAACGGCACAGCGGTCTTCACGGCGCCGGTATCTCGCGCGGTCGTTACGGGCGTGGAGCTGTTGCGACCCAACCCGTCGTTGCAGCGGACGCGCCGCAAGCGGCCCGCCGCTGAACTCTAGCGTTTGGCACCACCCAACGTCCCATTCGAGCCGACTCGGCGGGCTGGCTCGAATCTCATGGTGGGTCACCTTTCGTCCGGCCCTAGAATGGAGATGTCCTTGCCAAAGCCCGCCGGGCAGCATAGCTCGAGGCCAGGAGGCAGCGCCGACAGTTGACAACCTCCGATGATCTTCCCGAGCTTCATTCCCTTGATGGACGTGAGCCATGCCACTAACAAGAAGAAGGATCACCCAGAACCTTGACAGTGCATTCATCTTCGTGAGCTTGCTCTTGGTCGTCGGGCTTGTCATCTGGTCGGACGGTCCTCTGGCGGCTGTGAGGCAAGCGCGTTTCACGCCGCTCGTCGCTGACGCAATCCAAACCGTTGAGACGGTGCTTGCTATTGCGTACGCGGTGTTCTCCCTTCGGAGATTGCATCAAACCTGGCTCAGGCGCATTGTTCTTGCGCTGGCGGTCCTGAGCATGGTCTACCTAGCGTTCGAGAAACTGGGGCGCCCGCTCATTGGCGTGGACGATGCCAACATCTTCCTTGTTTATGCCAGAAACCTGCGGCAAGGATACGGCTTCGTCTACAACGTGGGGGGCGAACGCGTCGAAGGTGTCTCCTCACTGCTGTGGGTTGCACTCCTTTCGCTTGCATACTTCGTCTCGGCCAACCCGGAGCCGATCATCCTAGTGGTCAACATCGGCCTGCTATTGGCGACGACCCTACTGGTCGTAGACTTTCTTGTGCGGCAGTCCGAGAATGCGGTAGAGAAAGCGCTCATAGCAACGGTCTACGTTGTCTTCGTCTGCATTAGCCCCGAGTACGTCACTTGGATGACGTTGCCTTTGATGGAGACGGGGCTGTGGAGCCTGTTGCTTGTTTCCGCGACGCTGATCCTGCTGCGCATCGAGGGCCCGTCTGACTCGCGGGACATCGCCCTCTTCAGCGTCATCTCCGTACTCCTTCTGTTGACCCGTCCGGAAGCCATGCTCTGGGTTTTTGTGTTCATCTTTGGCTTGTTCGCACGTGCTTGGATCGTGGCCGGAACTCGGAACGCGGCGAGGATTGTGAGCGTGCCCCTTGCTGTCTGCGTTACCACAATCGCCGGGCTCACGGGCTTCCGATTTGCCTATTTCAAGTACCCTCTTCCGAACACCTACTACGCCAAGGTTGCCCCTTCCCTCAAATACAACATCAGTACGAGCTTCTATTCCTACTTTCTGAGATTCACTGAGTCAAGGTTCTTGGTGGAGCTTGCGATTCTGTCAGTCACATTCATCTTTGCAGTTGGAGTGATCCATCTCATTCGCAGTCGGTTTCGCCTACCTCCTGGCAAGGAGGCAGAGGGTTTCCTCTTGCCTTTCATGCTCAGTGGAATCTGCATAGCCGGGCTGGTCATCCCACTACTGTCCGGTGGCGATTATTTTGCGTCCTTCCGCCAATACCAGCCCATCTTTCCCTTGCTCCTAGCCGCAACTCTGATTCCAGCTCTGTCGCTCCTGCGCTGGCTTTGCGTCCAGGTCACCAACCAAACACTGGCGGGAATCCTATTCCTGGTGATTCCCGTCGTTGCCTTTTGCTTCACCGACTCCGTCAATTGGCAAAATGTGGGCCTCGATGCAACGTCGCTCAGGGTGGGTTTCGGTGTTGCAGACGAGGGCCGACAGATTGGAAGGTCCCTCCAGGAGTTGTTCGGGGAATACGACCACCTGCCCTCCGTGGGCGTGATCGCTGCCGGCGGAATCAAGTACACCTATCCAGGAGAGGTTATCGACCTGTTTGGGTTGAACAACACTCGCATGGGCCATAGCCCGGGATCGCGAGAAGGGTTAAGGAGTCACACGGCGTTCAACAGCGACGTCTTCTTCGAGCTTTCTCCAGAAGTCGTGCTCACCACCTGCAGTCCGAACGCGCCAGACTACTGGTTAGGCGCCATCCAGTTGGACCGAAGATTCCAGCAGCTGTATGCTTGCGTAAGCCTCCAAAAAAGGGGGACATCGACCCATATGTCAGTGGCCATGAGGAAGGACCTTCTGGCCTCCTTGCAGGAACGTGGTCAAGAGGCGGGAATTACCTTGAGTGCCCCACAAGAGTGACCGGAACAATGAGCCAGCCGTGGGTCTGCGCCCCGGCGATGCGCAAAAGAATCCTCAACTGGCGCGAACGGCCCAAATGTCTAGTTTTGCCAGCGAGGGAATCGCAATCTTCTCTACCCCCTTTGCAGGCGCGCGAGGGCCGACATTATGCAATCCCACATTCGTGCCAACAACGGGATGTGTATTGTTGCCAGGAGGAATCGATCCCAAGGCGTATTGGCCGCCACGAGAAGACCGTCGATAATTCATGACAGAAATGGTTCAAGAACCCTGTGCACTAGTTTTTTGCGGACAGGTGAATTCCTTTCCCTCATGTACAGGCGAATTCTCATTGTGGCGAGAAGGCATTGACCCCCGAATCTAGGTCCACCAGGCAAGTACCGACCGCCAGATAGTGCACACATTCCAGGCCCTGTAATCTATCCCGTCAACGAAAGCGGGACCCGGGACGCGGCCGGCCACCGCCGGGCGCGTCGGCGCGAACCCGCGTGCTATAATCCGCGCATGATGAGGAGCAGCCCGCTGCGAGTGACCAAAAGCAATCGCCGCGCCGCGGAGCGTATGCAGGCCCGCCTCGAGCGCCACGCGCTCACCCAGATCTATCTGCCGCTGCTGCTCGGTGGGGCGGCGTTGGTGGGTCTGCTGCTCCTGCTCGGCGCACGCAGCGGGGCCGGGCTCGCCGCGTGGTCGAATCTGGCAGCCACCATTCTCGGCCTCGTTCTTTTGGGCGGCGGCCTGGCCGGCATCCTCATCGCGGTCGGCCTTTCATTCCTGACCGGCATGGCCATTCGCGCGCTCCCACCTTACGCGGACATCCTGCAGGGCTGGCTCGCGATGATCGCTGCGCGCGTCGACCAGGTTGCCCGTATCGTGGCCCTGCCTGCGGTGTGGGTCCGCAGCGCCTCGGCCGCCGCCCGCCACGTGGCCGGCATTGCCGTGTCCGGCTTCCGCCCGCCCGACGAAGCTTAACTTGCGAGGGGTCTCATGCAACGCCTGGGGATGACCAACTACCGCACGCGCGTCCTGCTCATCGGGGGAGTGCTTGGAGCCCTCACCGGGCTGGGCGCGGCCTATCTGTTCATGCAATCGCAGCAGCGCCGCGGAGCCGACGCCCCGTCCATCTCCGGCGGCACCCTGGTCAAGCTCGGATTGCTCGTGTTCGCCTTGCTGCGCTCAGTCGGCGGACTGGCCGACGGCACCAAGTAGCCCTCGTCCGATTCCCTTTCATTGAGAATCCGTCACGCGTTGCCATTCGCTGCGGACATGCACTTCACGCAGTGCATGATCGCGTCGCACGTTCAAACCAAGGCCTCGATCGTTCTTCCCCGCGCCGTGCGCATGTTCCCCGTGGCGTGCGTCCCTCACTCGAATACATTGCAGCCGGGCAGGCAGACAGGGCATCCCGCGCCCAGTGTGTACACCTCTCGAATTCGGGCTCGAGCCGAGGTAGACTTATGCTGCGGGATGCGGCGTGCCTGCCTGATGTCGGCGTCCATCCGGGGAGAGGGACACGATGCGAGTCCTCATTACAGGGGGTTCAGGTTTTATCGGCCGCGCGCTCGGCGCCAGCCTGACCGAGGATAGTCATGAGGTGATTGCCCTCAGCCGGCGCCCGGACGCGGTGGGTGGGCTGCCGGCCGGCATGCGCGCGGTGGGTTGGGATGGCCGCAGCTCAGCGGGCTGGGCCGACCTGGTCGAGGGCGCCCAGGTCATTGTGAACCTGGCCGGCGAGAGCCTTTCCCACTGGCCTTGGACTGAGGAGCGCAAGCGGCGCTTCCTCGAGAGCCGGGTCAACGCCGGGCGAGCGGTTGCCGAGGCTGTGCGCAAGGTGCGCGCTCGGCCGCGTGTGATTATTCAATCCTCCGGCGTTGGATACTACGGCCCCCGCGGCACCGAGGAGATCCCCGAAGACACCGCGCCGGGCCAGGACTTCCTTGCGCGACTGGCAGTCGAATGGGAAGCCTCCTCCGTTGAGGTCGAGGCACTGGGTGTGCGGCGGGCGATCATTCGCACCGGCCTGCCGCTCAGCCTGCGCGGCGGAGTCTTCCCGCTCATGCGCCTGCCCTTCCTGTTCATGGTAGGTGGACCCCTGGGCAGCGGCCGCCAGGGGATACCCTGGATTCATCTTGAAGATCATGTGCGCGCGATACGCTTTCTGATCGACCGCCCGGATGCGCGCGGGCCCTTCAACCTCGCGGCGCCGCAGCCGTGCACCAACCGCCAGTTCGCGCGCACACTGGGCAAGGTGATGCACAGGCCCTCGATCGTACCGGTGCCGGGCTTTGCCATGCGCATGGTGCTGGGCGAGATGGCGGGACTGGTCCTCACCGGGCAGCGGGCCATCCCAGCGCGCCTGGCCGAGATGGGCTTTGCTTTCAAGTTCGCGGACTTAGAAGGAGCATTGCGCGATGTGCTGCGCAAGTAGCGCGCAGAGAACTTACGTCGCGGAGAGCGCAGCCCGCCTTGGCGGGCTAGGCCAGGGAGAACGCAGAGAATGCAGGGGAAGTGCTCGATCTAAGTCTTGGAGGAGCTGCCGCGTTCATGTTGGGGCACGCCATGTCGTGCTCGTCCAGGATCTCGGCGAGCAGTCCTGCCCGGCAGCGCGGCGCTGCCTCACTGGCTGTCATTGCGAGGGGCCGCAGGCCCCGTGGCAATCTCGGCTCCAATTGGCGTCAGCCCGCATGCTGGAATTCCTTCACCGGAGGTCGTTGAATGATCGAGGCACCAGTGCAGCTTGGCAAGACGGATATTCGCATCCCGCCCATGGGCACGGGCACATGGGAATGGGGCGATCGCCTGATGTGGGGCTTCGGCCGCGAGTACGGCGCGCACGAGGTGGATGAGAGCTTCCACGCCAGCTTGGCCGCCGGCATCAACTTCTTCGACACCGCCGAGATTTACGGCAGCGGCCGATCGGAGAAGTTCCTGGGCAAGCTAATGGCGGCGACCGATCGAAAGGTCGTCCTCGCCACGAAGTTTCTCCCCTTTCCCTGGCGGGTTACGCGAGGCGCGTTGCATGCTGCCCTGCGCGCGAGCCTGAAGCGGCTGGGGCGTGAGAGTGTGGAGCTCTATCAGATCCACCAACCTTATCCGCCGAATGCGCCCGAGGTCTGGGCCGAGGCTCTGGCCGAAGCCGCACAGCGCGGGCTGATTCGCGCCGCAGGCGTGTCCAACTACAACGCCGATTGGACTCGGCGCACACAGGGCGTGCTCGCCCGTCACGGGCTGCCGCTGGCCTCCAATCAAGTGGAATACAGCCTGCTCGACCGTCACATCGAGCACGACGGTACGCTCCAGGCCTGCCGGGACCTCGGGGTCACGATCATCGCCTACAGCCCGTTGCGCAAGGGCATCTTGGGAGGCAGGTACTCGCCCGCTCATCCTCCCGCGGGTCCCCGGGGAGCCATGTATAACGCCGGCTATCTGCGGCGTGTGGATCCGCTGCTCGGCCTGCTGCGCGAGATTGGCACGGCCCACGGCGGCAAGACGCCCGCGCAGGTCTCGCTCAATTGGCTGATCTGCAAGGGCGCCGTGCCAATCCCCGGCGGAAAGGACGCACGCCAGGTCGAGGAAAACGCCGGTGCGTTGGGCTGGCGCCTGTCGCCGGAGGACATGACGCGGCTGGACGAGGTGAGCGCACCGCTAGGGGCGGGCTAGCCGCAGTTCGAGAGACTCGCGGATCGAATTGGCTCCCCGAGCTATCCGCTATAATTTATCCCCTGTTGCCGGCAACTCAGGGCGAGGGGGCCCTGATTGCCGGCGCGCACCTGCCCCCTCCGTGCGTCCCGCTATGGAGGCCAACGTGCCCGCCCATATCCGCCGCATACTCATCACCATTCTCGCCAGCGCCATGGTACTCCTCGCCTCATGTGCCACCGAGCCGCCCGCGACGCCACCACCGACTGCAACCTCCAAGCCCGCTCCAACCGTGGTCCCGCCCGCTCCAACTTTCGTCGCCGGATTGGCCAACTCGCCGGAACAGATCCTTGGAACCTGGGGATATCCAGGCTGGGCATTCATGCGATTGGCGCGCGATGGAATGCTCAGCCAGGCCGCCACGCGTGAGGAGCTGGACGCAACGCCATTTGCAGTCTGCAAGTTCTGGTTCAGCGGGTCGCAACTGCTCATCAAGGAGGTCAAGGTACGCGACGTGCCCTCCTGCGGCGCGAGAACCGGCAGGTATCAGGTGGAACTGCTCGCCCCCGACCGTATCCGGATGGTCGTGGTCGAGGATCGCTGCGAAGCCCGCGCGAATGACTTGGCGGGCGAGTACACACGCGTCGAGTAGCGAGCTGTCCATCTCCTGCTCGCCCGAATGGGCCCGGCCCCTTCGGGCGATTGGAATCTCGGCCCAATGCGACGGCTGGCGGCCGCCGCCAGCAATTTGGTAGCGGAGAGACTACCTGTGAAAGCACTGCGCACGGCCGGCACCTTCATCGGCACCCTGGCCATCTACCTCGGCCTTTCGCTCCTCGGCTGGGGCGTGGCCGACTTGGGCGGCTTCTTCAGCTTGGCGGCTCGTCTCGCCTATGCCTCGGTCGTCGCGTCGTTTGCGGCGGCGGTCGCCTACCAAGCCGTCGTCGCGCCGGAGGGCATTCAGGGGTCATCCGGCCTAAAGGGGAAGCGAGTCGCGCGCCAGAATCTTGTCGGCTATGCAGCCCTGCTGCTCCTGGTCTTCGGCCTGGCGGCGTTGCCCTTCTGCGACCGCCACGGCCTGGCAACGTTGCCCGACTCGCAGCTGGTGCGCTGGCCTGGCGTTGTCCCGGCCGCTATCGGGTACGCCCTGATTTTCCTCTCAGGCATGTTCCTCGGTCGCCAGTACTCCGCCGAAGTGACAATCCAGGAGAACCACAAGCTCATCACCGCCGGTCCCTATCGCCAGATCCGCCACCCGCGCTATCTGGGCGTCCTGCTGGTGACGCTCGGCGTATCGCTCGTCTTCCGCGCCTGGGCTGGGCTTGCGCTGGCGCCCTTCATTCTGGTGTTGTTTCTCTGGCGCATTGCGGATGAGGAAGCGCTGATGGAGCGTGAATTCGGCGGCGAGTGGCAAGCCTACTGCCGGCGCTCGTGGCGCTTGCTGCCTTACATCTACTAGGGCCGCGCCACAGGCGTGATTGTTTGGCAACCTCGCGAGGAACTGGAGCATGGTCAACTTCATCGCCAACAATGAGGATTCGCTCATCCGCCTGCGGCAATTCGCCGCCGGGCTGACCCCCGACGCATTGCGCCAGGAGGTCGGGGCCGGCTGGTCGGTTGCGGGCCTCCTGCTGCATATGGCCTTCTGGGATAGGCGAGCAAGCACCCTTCTCACTCGCTGGACGAAAGACGGTGTGGACGACTCGCCGATTGACGGTGACGTGGTCAATGACAGCCTCAAGGACATGCTCCAGGCCATACCGCCAGAAAGCGCGGTGCGTATTGCCTTGCAGGCGGCCGAGGAGGTCGACGGCGCCATCGCAGGCCTGGCGCCCTCGCTAATCGTGGAAATCGAATCGAAGCCGACCCACTTCAAGTTGGACCGGGCCCATCATCGTAACCTCCACCTCGACGAAATGGAGCGCGCCCTCCAGCGCCCGCAAAAGGCGGCTGTCAAATCGTGACCGCTCAAATACCAGATCGGGTGCGATTGGCGGAGGCCGAGTACGACGTGCTCAGCGTGGCCGGCGGGCCGCTCTTTGAGCCGGCAGCGTACGGTCTCTGCGCCCGGCGCCCATGCCTACGGGCTGCGTGCGTGGGTTTTCCTGCCTCTATCACATTGAGGCTGGTCAGTTGATGCGCGCGGAATTGCATATCCACACGTTTGACGATCTCTATCCGCCCATCCCCGGGACGCCCGTGGTGCAGGAGCCCCTCGGATCGGCCAGGGTCTACCGCGGTCTGCGCCTCGGCATCCCGTTGAGCGGATCGCTCCTGGTGGGCAAGGACTTCGATCGCGCCCATCATGTGCACATGGGATTCCAATCGCCCGAGGGCCACCGCACTCAGTTGAGGCTCGGGTTCGAAGGCGGCCGCCTCCTTACATGCTCCACCATCGCGCCGAGCTAATGCGCCCACCCTCTGGGGCCTCGGACCTGGCGCACTTCGTCACGCTGTGCCTGCCGGGTGCGAAAGCCGTCTTTTACAAACGTTGTACAAATCCCCCCGCCCCGACCGTGGCGGGCCTCGAATCGAGGCATACGATGGAGCTACGGGAGAGTTGATGAAGATCTGGCGGCGTGTTCTGGTTGGAGTCCTGATCCTTGTCCTTGCATCGATCACTGCCTTTGTGGTGTGGGGACTCACGCCGGCACCCGCCATGCCCGCTGCCCTACCGGCTCTTGCAGGCGGCGACAACGTTGAAGTGACCGTCGCGCGGTGGATCGTCTTTGAGCCGCGCGAAAGCGCACTCGATACAGGTCTGATTCTCTACCCAGGCGGCCGCGTGGATCCGCGCGCCTATGCACCCGCGGCGCGGGCGATTGCCGAGCACGGCTACCGGGTGGTCATCGTGCCGATGCCGCTCAGCCTGGCGGTGTTCGGCGCCAATCGAGCGGCAGATGTGATCCACGCCTTCCCGCAGACGACGATCTGGGCGATCGGCGGGCACTCGCTGGGCGGTGCGATGAGCGCGCTCTTCGCGGATGAGAACCGGCAAGCAGTGCACGGTCTCGTCCTGTGGGCCGCCTACCCGGCCGAGAGCAACGACCTCTCGCACGCTGACCTGCGTGTCCTTTCGGTCTATGGCACCCGCGACGGTCTGGCAACCCAAACTAAGATCGACGCCTCGCGCGCTATGCTGCCGCCCGATACCGAATGGGTTGCGATCGAGGGCGGCAACCACGCCCAATTCGGTTGGTACGGCGAGCAATCGGGGGACCTGCCCGCGTCCGTCTCGCGGGAGGTGCAGCAGGCACAGATCGTTGAGGCCACGCTGCGACTGCTCGAAGCGATCCAGAGACACGGATCATGAAACGCAGGGGGCGCAACGCTCTCGTTGTGCTGCTCGTCCTGGCGGCCGGCATTCTGCTCGGCCCCTTCGCCGTGCCTGTTCCCGAGCTGCAGGGAACGGTTCCGCCGCAGTTGCTGGCCGAGGCCGACGTCGCTTCGTGACGGTCGACGGCCTGCAGGTTCACTACAAGGAGACCGGCGGCGGACCGCGGGCATTGGTCTTGCTCCACGGTTTCGGCGCCAGCTTGTTTTCGTGGCATGCGGTGATGCAGCCGCTCGCGCAGTATGGCCGCGTGGTGGCTTACGATCGGCCTGCGTTTGGCCTCACCTCGCGCCCCATGCCGGGCGAGTGGCAGGGCGAGAACCCGTACCCGGCGCAGGCCCAGGCAAAGATGCTGCTCGCCTTCATGGACGCTTTGGGCATACGCCAGGCCGTCCTGGTCGGCAATTCGGCGGGCGGCGCGATTGCCTTGCTGGCCGCACTCGACGCGCCGGACAGGGTGAGCGGGTTGGTGCTGGTCGACGCGGCGGTGTACGAGGCCGGCGGCGCGCCGCGCGCGCTCCTCCCCTTCTTGAGCATGCCCCAAATGCGCCATCTCGGCACGCTGGTGGCGCGCACCTTCATCGCACGCGGCGACGGTTTGATCCGCCTGGCCTGGCACAATCCCACTTGCGTGACAGCCGAGACGCTGGCCGGCTATCGCAAACCGCTACAGGTGGAAAACTGGGATCGCGCACTTTGGGAACTGACCGCATCGCCGCGCCCGCTCGATCTGGCGAAACGCTTGGATGAGGTACACCAGCCGACACTGGTCATCACCGGAGACGACGACCACATTGTCGCTCCCGAGAACAGCCTGCGCCTGGCGCGCGAGCTTCCTGCAGCGCAATTGGTCGTGCTGCCCTACTGCGGGCACGTGCCGCACGAGGAATGCCCGGCCGGTTTTCTGGAGGCGGTCGGCCGATTCGTTGACACCGTTCCACAATGAGGCCATCCATGCCCAAGGCAACCCAACCCAAGCTCGCCGATGATTTCGAACTGATCGACACCTCCGGCCGCGCCGTGCGCTTGAGCGACTACCGCGGGCGGGAAAACGTGGTGCTGGTGTTCAACCGCGGCTTTGCCTGACCTTTCTGCCGCCGGCACATGGCGCAGTTGCGCCTCGACTACGATGCCTTCCGCAGCCGCGGTGCGGAGATCCTGGCGATCGGCCCCGATGGACCGAATGCCTTCCGTCGCTACTGGGAGGACAACCAAATACCATTTGTCGGGCTGGCCGACCCCAAGCACACGGTGGCCGATGTCTACCACCAGCAAGTGAACCTGGCCAAGTTCGGACGCATGCCGGCGCTCTACCTGATCGACCGCGAGGGGCGCATCCGCTTCGAGCATCACGCAGGGTCAATGAGCGACATACCGGAAAACGACGATGTGTTGAAGCGGCTGGACGAGGTCAATCGCGGCGGGTGAGGTGAGAAAGCACTCACTGCCGAGAACGCAGGGTGCACAGAGGCTCTTTGGGGACTGGTTGCAGGCCGGCAGCCGGTGAGGTTAGTGAGACCGAACCGCCGCCTGCCCCAGACGTAGACCAGGGAGACCAAAGGGCGTTTCGGGATCTCCTGTCAGCGCAAGCCCTTGTGGAAGCGACTCGAAAGCCGGCAACCGCGGACGAGCCCTGGGCGGCGCCTTCGTCATGACGGGCAAGCGCCGAGGGAGGGAGAGACCCCGCCCGATGCGGGGCAAAGGTAGGGCTCCTTTCTAGCCCAAGAATCACCTGAAAACAGAGACTTGACAAAGGGGAATGCCCTGCTAGGATAGGTGAACGAGCGTTCGTTCACTGAATAGTGAAAGGCAGTGGGCATGCCAGCCAAGCGACGCTCTGCCGCCAGCCAGGAAACCAGAACGGCCATTGTGACGGCCGCGCATCAGCTCTTTGTCGAACGCGGGTACCACGCCACCAGCATGCGCCGCATCGCGGCCCGCGCGCAGGTGGCACTGGGCGGCATCTACAACCACTTCGACTCCAAAGAGGCGATCTACGTGGCGGTGCTCGAGGCCTACAACCCCTACAGCCTAGTGCTGCCCTCGTTGCGCGCCGCGGGCGGCGCGACGGCCGAAGCCTACCTGCGCGACGTGGCCGACAAGATGGTTGGCTTGCTGCGCGACCGGCCGACAACCCTGCATCTGATGTTCATCGAGATGGTCGAGTTCGATGCGCGCCACCTCCCGCATCTCGCGGAAACCATCCTGCCGCAAATGGCGGACGTGCTCGCGCGTCTGCAAGAGTTCAGCCCCGAGCTGCGGCCGGTGCCGCTGCCGGCCATGGTGCGCGCCTTTTTCGGGTTGATGGTCTCCTACATGTTCACCGAGATCGTTTTTCGCGCGATTGGCGGGAACGAGGACATGGACTGGCTCGGCCATACGATTGACATCTTCCTGAACGGGGTGATTGCCCGCCCGACGGAGGCGCGCTCATGAAACGCCGCCTGCTTTCGCTGATCCGCAAGGAGTTCATCCAGATTGTGCGCGACCCGCGCACGTTGTATATCACCCTGGTCATTCCGGTCATCCAAATCTTCCTGCTCGGTTACACGGCGACCAGCGACGTTCGCAACGTGCCACTGGCGGTTTTTGACCAAGACCACAGCCCGTCGGCGCGCAAGCTGCTCGACGCGTATCGCGCCGCCGATTACTTCTCACTCACCTTCGATGCCAATTCAGAAAGCGAATTGCGCGGGCTCATTGACAGCGGCCAGGCGCGCGCCGGGCTGATCATCCCTCCCGATTACGGCGACTCGCTCTTGGCGGGCCGGACGGCGCGCGTCACGTTCGTGCTCGACGGGTCGGACCCCAACTCCGCCTCCACTAGCCTCGCGGCGGCACAATTGATCGGCCAGGCGCATGCCACTGAAATCATGGTGGCCCGTCTGGCGCAGCAGGGGTTGGCGCTCGGGCAGAGCCTGCCGGTGGAAGTGGCCACCCACGTTTGGTACAACCCGGATTTGATCAGCGCCTTCTTCATGATCCCGGCGCTCATCGGGATGATCCTGCAACTTGTAACCTCCATGCTCACGGCCACGGCCATTGTCCGCGAACGCGAACGAGGCACGATCGAGCAATTGATCGTGACTCCCATCCGCTCCTGGGAATTGATCCTGGGCAAGATCATCCCTTACGTGCTGATTGCCTTCCTCGACACGGTCGAAATCCTGGTCGTGGGCACGTGGTGGTTTAAGGTGCCCATCCGCGGCAGTCTGGGCCTGCTGCTCGCGCTCTCGGGGCTCTTCCTAGTCAGCTCGCTCGGCATTGGCCTCTTCCTCTCCACCGTGGCGCGCACCCAGCAAGAGGCCATGATGCTGACCTGGTTCACGCTGCTGCCGACGGTTTTCCTTTCGGGGTTCTTTTTCCCGCTCAATGCCATGCCCGTGGCGCTGCGGGTCGTTTCGTACGCGGTGCCGCTGCGCTACTATTTGATCATCATTCGGTCGGTCATTCTGAAGGGCGTCGGCCTGGAGGCGGTCATGCCGGAGGTGGTGGCCCTCGCCCTTTTCGGTCTGGTGCTGATGGGAGCGGCCGCGTTGCGCTTCCGCAAGCGATTGGACTAGAGCTGCACCACAGAGTCCACTGAGCCCTGGGGGGCTAGGCCAGGGAACACAGAGAGAGGCAGGAGTCTAAGATCACGAACACGGTGCGGACTAATCGACCTCCTCTCCTATTTGATCGGGTGGGGCGATGTCGCTGTTGTCTCCGTGTTCTCTGTGTTCTCCGGGGCGAGTCGGTCTGACCGCCGCCGGAAAGGCGGCGAGGAGGTGGGTATGAAACTTCACGAGATGCGGCGCTTCATCCCGCTGGTGTTCCTGGTCATCCTGGTGATCGCCGGAGTGATCTACCTGGCGCAGGTCTCCGGCCCGCGTACCGGGCCGTTGCAGGTGGCGGGAACAATCGAAGCGACCGAGGTGCGCGTCGCCCCGGAGGTGGCGGGCCGCGTGGTCGAGGTGAGCGTGGAGGAGGGGGCGCCGGTGGTCGCCGGCGACGTGCTGATGCGCCTGGATGATGAGCTGCTACAGGCGCAGAGGTATCGCGCCCAAGCCGGTCTTGAGACGGCGGAGGCCGGGCTGCGAACAGCTCAGGCGGCAGTGGAATCGGCCCGCCTGCAGCAGGCGCTGGCGCTCACCACCGCCCGCGCCCAGGAAACCTCCGCGCGCGCGGTCGAGTGGCGCTTGGCCCTGCCGGCGGACTCCAACCTGCCGGCCTGGTACTTCTCGCGCGAGGAGGAATTGCGCGCGGCGCAGGCCGAGGCCGCCGCCGCGGAGACCGCGCTCAGTGAGGAGCAAACGCGCCTGGAAAGCGTGCTGGCGGCACCGCTCTCGGGCCAGCTCGAGGCGGCCGAGCGCGAATTGCTTCTGGCCGCCGCCGAAGTGGAAGCGGCGCGCACCGTCCGCGACCGGGCCGACCTGGCGCGGCAGAATGAAGACCTACTCAATGCGGCTGACGACCGCTACGATGCCGCACGCGAACGGCTGCGAGACGCGCAGCGCGCCTACGACGACTTGCTTGGGAGCAAGGATGCAGATGCGGTCCTCGCAGCGCGCGCCGCGCTTGCCGCCGCCCAGGCGCGCCTGGACGCCGCTCGCGACCGGGTGGCCAAGCTGCAAACCGGCGAACGCTCGCTGCAGGTGGAGCTGGCCGCTGCGGTCGTACAACAGGTCGAGGCCGCCGCGACCCAGGCCCGACGCGTGGTGGCCCAAGCGCGTGCCGACCTGGCCGTGTTGGAGGTTCAACTGAGCAAGACGGTTATCCGTGCGCCGGTGGGCGGAGTGGTCATTACCCGCAGCGTGGAAGTGGGTGAGGTGCTCACTCCGGGCAGTGCTGCCTTTGCCATCGGCAAACTATCAGATCTGCGGCTGACCGTGTTCGTTCCGGAGGACCGCTACGGTACGCTCAAGCTCAACCAGGCGGCGCGGATCACCGTCGACTCCTTCCCGCAGGAGGTGTTCCGAGCGACCGTCGTGCGCATTGCCGAGCAGGCGGAATTCACGCCGCGCAACGTGCAGACCGATGAGGGCCGGCGCACAACGGTATTTGCGGTGGAACTCGCCCTGCAGGATTCCGGCGGCCGCCTCAAGTCGGGCATGCCGGCGACGGTGACATTCGAGGAGTAGGGGCGCCGGATGCGCAACCGCGCGGGCAATCCAGAGGCGATCTGAAATGACGGATCTGATCGTCGCCGAGAATCTCGCCAAGGCCTTCGGCCGCAACCAGGCCGTGGACGGCATCAGCCTGCGCGTGGCGCCGGGCGAAGCTTACGGGCTGGTGGGCGCAGACGGCGCCGGCAAGACAACCACCATGCGCCTGCTGTGCGGCGCGCTGCGCGCAGACTCCGGCCGGGCTGTGCTGGGCGGGTTCGACCTGGCGCACCAAACCGAGCAGGCGCGGGCGCTCATCGGCTATCTGCCCCAGCGCTTCAGCCTGTACAGCGAGCTCTCGGTGCGCGAGAACCTGCACTTCTTTGCCGAGGTGCGTGGGCTGGCCGATGCGGAGTGGCAACCGCGCTCGCTGGAGATTCTCGACTTCGTGGGCCTCAGCGAGTTTGCCGATCGGCGAGCTGAGAGGCTGTCGGGAGGGATGAAGCAGAAGCTGGGCCTCGCGGCGGCGCTCGTCCACCGCCCGCGCATCCTCTTGCTGGATGAGCCCACGGGCGGAGTAGACCCTGTGACGCGTCAGGGATTCTGGCAGTTGCTCATCCGCCTGTTGCGCGAGGGCGTGGCGGTGCTCATCAGCACGCCCTATATGGACGAGGCCTCGCGCTGCAACCGGGTGGGATTTGTGCACCGCGGCAAGCTGCTGCTCGAGGGCAGCCCAGCCGAAGTCTGCCAGAGCCTGGAGGGGCGTGTGCTCGAGCTGGTGGGCCGGCCGCGGCGCGCGCTGGTCGAAGTGGCGGCAGCCGACCCCGCCGTGCAAGATGTGCACACGTTCGGCGACCGTCTGCACTTGCGCATCGCCGCGGGCGCCGCCCAGGCGGTGATCGAGCGGCTCGAGCGAGCCATCCCCGCGGCCGGTGCAACCTGCGAGCTCCTGCGCCCGGTCGCGCCGCAACTCGAAGATGCCTTCATCGAGATTCTGGGTGCGGATGGCCGCCCGCGCCCATAGGCCGCGAGAAGAACATGCCCGACCCGATCGTGCAAGCCGAAAACCTGACCAAGCGCTTTGGCGACTTCGTGGCTGTCGACCAGGTCTCGTTCAGCGTGGAGCCCGGTGAAATCGTTGGCTACCTCGGGCCGAACGGGTCGGGCAAGACGACCACGATCCGCATGCTGCTCGGCCTCCTGACGCCGAGCGCGGGGCAGGCGCGGGTCATGGGGCTCGCGGTCGATCGCCATGCGGAGGCCATCCGCGCGCGGGTCGGCTACATGTCGCAGAAGTTCGCGCTGTACGACGAACTGACGGCGTGGGAGAACCTGGCCTTTTATGGCGGCGTGTACGGCATCACCGATCCGCAGCGATTGCACGAGACACTGGCGCAACTCAAATTGGAGAGCATTGCCCGCGAGCCAGCCGGCGCGCTGCCGATCGGGTGGCGCCAGCGCCTGGCCTTAGCCACGGCCATCGTCCATCGGCCGAGGCTGCTCTTCCTGGATGAGCCCACCAGCGGCGTGGATCCACTCGCACGCCGCTCGTTCTGGGATTTGATCTATGACTTGGCCGACCAGGGCGTAACGGCACTGGTCACCACGCATTACATGGACGAGGCCGAATACTGCACCCGTGTCGGAATCATGCGCCGCGGCAAGCTGCTGATAATGGATACCCCAACCCAGGTGAAGCGCCGTGCGTTTGCCGGGCGCGGATGGGATGTACACGCGACCCCGGTGCTGGAGGCGCTCGAGGCGCTGCAGCAACTCCCCTTCGTGCGCCGCGCCGGCCTGGCCGGGGACCACTTGCGAGCGGTGACCGACGACCAGCTCACGGCCGAGGATCTCGAACGCGGTCTGCGCGCGCAGGGCGTGGTGACCGTGCATGTCGAGGCGATCGAGCCCACGCTGGAGGACGTATTCCTCGCGCTCGCCGAGGAGTGACGCGCGCGGCGCGACGCACGCAGCGCCTCCCCGGCAGGCCCAGCCCGCCTCGAACTCTCGCGCGTATCTTCCCCAACCCGCGCCCTGCGCGGGAGTTGCAGCTGCTCCATCCGGTCTACCAAACCTGCAGGCAGATGCCGCCACGGCTCCGAGCGCGCGACGATGAACGGGCGCCTCTCGATGGATTGCCTGGCTGCCCTCATCCACTTCCGGCCAGGCGGTAGACCCCTCATTCCGAGGCATGGTAACCTTGGCAGGCTTGCCCGGGGGTTGAACCGCCCCCGTCAGCGGCCAGCGACCCATCTCACCTCAAGAAGGGATGCCCTCCTTGTCGACACTGCGCGCACTCCGCCATCGCGCCTTTGCCCTGGTGTGGACGGGTCAGACCATCTCGCGTCTGGGCGACAGCCTGTATCGCATTGCCATGGCCTGGTGGGTGCTTGAGAAGACTAGGCTCAGCCACTGCCATGGGCACGGTCATGATCTTTTCGATGACGCCGCTGGTGCTCTTCCTGCTCATCGGCGGCGTGGTGGTCGACCGCCTGCCGCGCATGCGGGTGATGCTCGTGGCCGACCTGCTGAGCGGGCTGACCGTGATGAGCGTCGCGCTCCTGGCCGCATTGGATTTGCTGCAGGTGTGGCACATCTACCTGGCCAGCTTCATCTTCGGCTCGGTCGAGGCCTTCTTCTTTCCGGCCTACCAGGCTGTGCTGCCCGAACTTGTCCCGGCCGAGGCGTTGCCCAGCGCCAATTCGCTGTCCACGCTCAGCCGTCATGTCACCGGCATCGTCGGCCCGGGTATCGGCGCGTGGTTGGTGGCCGTCGGAGGCACCCCATTCGCCTTCGGCCTGGACTCCGTCTCCTTCCTGATTTCGGCGGCTTGTCTCGTGCCATGTATGCGACTCCCCGCACCGCTCCCGGGTAAACCGCGCGCCCATCCACTGGCCGACGTGCGCGAAGGGTTGAGCCTGGTGCTTGGCACACCGTGGCTATGGGTCACGATTGGCATCTTCTCATTGATCAACATCACCCTGACCGGACCGCTGCAGGTGGCCATGCCTTTCCTGATCAAAGACAACCTGCATGCCGAAGTCGGCACGCTCGGGCTGTTCACCTCGTCAATGGCGGTGGGGTCGGTGATCAGCGCGTTGTGGCTGGGTCGCCTGCGACGGTTCCGCCGGCGCGGGATAAGCTTGTACGCCGCCACATTGCTACTCGGGGCGACGGTGGCGCTCACCGGCGTGCTGGGCTCGGTGGTGCCCATTGCGGCGATCCTGCTCGTATTTGGTATGGCCGATTCGGTGATCGGTCTGGTTTGGGTGCAGTCGGTTCAAGACATCCTCCCGCGAGACAAACTGGGCCGGGTGTGGAGCCTGGATGCGCTCGGCTCGTGGGCATTCATCCCGCTGGGCTACGCGCTTGCTGGGGTGATGACCGATCGCTTGGGCGCACCGTTGGTCTTCCTCGTGGGCGGATTGGCAACCATTGCCTTGGTGGGAGTCGCGTTGCTGCATCCCAAGGTGCGCGGCTTCGACTAGCACGGATCGTCGAAGCGACGTGCCCGTCGCGTTCCGTCGGCCGCTGCAACAAGGAGAGGAGAGCGCGGGCCCAACGACCAACGTGCGAACGACCGCGCGGCAGTCTGCACTCGAGAAGAAGCCACTCCGTGGAGTGGCTTCTTGATAGGGTCCTTGGGAGGGCCTTGACTCGTGTGTGCCGCCGAGCCGGGTAGTGGCCTGCCCATGAGCGTCGGTCGAACAATAAGGGCAATCTCCCCTTATGCGCGAACGGGACGCGGCATCTGCCACGCAGCGGCCGCGCTGCAGCTCGCGCGCATCTCCTTACCGCATGGGCCAGAAGCCGCTTACGAAAACACGCAGTAACGTGTCGGCGATCAACCCGAGGATCAGCAGACCGCCAAACAAACGGTTGTGGTGGAAAGCGAACGCGGAGAACCAAGTAGGCCAAGCGGGATATCCCTCCGGCGGCGCGGCGGGGCGCGGCTTGGAAAGCATGCGCAGCGCAAGCAGAAGCCGCTTGCCGGCCAGCAACGATCAACATCACCGGGGTGAAGTAACGCGGAACGAACACCAGATAGATGACAACGGCATACGCGAGGAGCAGGGCCGCCATGTTGGCGTAGCGCCCCGCCCTTTCCCCGATTCTCACGGGCAGCGTACCCACATGCCGGCGGACATCGTCGTCTCGCTTGTCGAGGTGCTTGCCGACGTTGATGCTCGCCACGCTCAATCCGAAGGGCACTCCGGCCAAGGCCACGAGCCACGTGTTGGCCGTGGCGCCCTTGGCCAAGACGATGTAGACCGCGGCGATCATCACTGGACCCCACACCAGGAAGATGAGCAGTTCACCCACCCAGAGGTATTTGAGCGGCCAGGTGTAGAAGAGCAGCGCCAGTGCGCCAAAGGCGATCAGGCCGATGACCAGCGGCGAGAACGCGGTGAAGAACATCGCGAATGCAGCCGCGGCCAGCACCCCGCTGACCGCAAACCATCGCAACTGCTGAGCATTGGTCCAGAATCCCTGGGCCAGCGGGTGCACATCGTACTGGGTGCGGAAGTAGTTATCCTTATCGACCCCGCGGTTGGAATCGGTGTAGTCATTGAGCAGGTTGTTGGTGCCGAGCGCGAGGAAAAGTCCCAGGGTAACGATAAGGAAAGGCGCCCAGGTGAAGAAGCCATCACGCCAGGCCAACAATCCGGCGATGACGCACGAGTACAGGGTCACGGCCGTGACCGCCGAGAGGGGGGGAGATCAACCATTTCGAGACTACATCGAGGCGGTCCCACTCCTCCTTCTTGTCGATCTTGACCAGAGTCCAGAAGGCGGTCCTCCACATTGCGAAGTTGATGTTCATGGTGTCCCCTCACAAAGCAGGC
>JAPLGX010000405.1 GCA_026389925.1 Chloroflexota bacterium | reverse complement strand
CTCAGCCCCGCACCGATGGGGACAGACGAGGCATACACACCACGCAACCCGCAGGCTTCGTGGCCGGCCTGCACGAGCGCCCACGCCACGCCTGCCGGATAGCGAACCCACGAAGGCAACGCATTGGGCGGCACGCGGCCGATCCCCTCGCCGAGCGGAAGCCGCATGGAGAGGCCAAGGTCGGCGGCGGTGAGGTCCATCACCGGCTCGGCCGTCGGCTCGAATGCGAGCACCACCGAGCGTTCGATCGCCGCCGGCAGCACCCAGCCGTCGTTGTAGTCCACGTGTTCGCCGATCAGGTTGACCCGGCCGGGTGCCCGCGCGAGACCCGGCGCAGCGTGGCCAAAGCAATCGGCAAACCGACGTTCGAGGGAGTCCGTCAGATCGACCTCGCCCATCACTCGCCCTCCACATCCATCAGCAAGCCGTTTTCGGCAAGAAGCAGACGCACACGTCCCAAATGCTCCGGACGGACGACCCAGGCCTGGGGGCCGAGTGTCTCGCGCGGAATTGCGGCCATGCCTTTCAGTCGCGCCGCAAGTCGGGCAGTCTCCGCATCTTTGAATGTGACCACACGCAACGGCCGCGACACGACGCGCGCTCCGTCCTTTTCCCACGCCGCCAAGGCCTTGGCCAACCCGGGCGGGAGCGGACGCCGGATGGCGCGCTCGAGGGCCGCGGTCACGTGGCGCATCTCGAGCCCCTGGCGGCGCGCCATCTCCAGCCCCTGGGGGTCAAGGCGATAGACACAGGCCGTCCCCTGGCGGCCCACCCAGCTCAAACAGCGGGCCAGCTGGTAGCGATGTGTCAGATCGGTTCCGGCCGGGAGGCTCACCGTCCCATCGCTTCGCAGCCGGACAGGTACCGGCCGAGGCGGAACGGTTTCAGAGGGGGTGGTTGGCGGCAGGTCGAGCGCAGGTTCGGCAAGAGGACTGAGGCGGAAGGCCTGCGCAGGAGTCCCTCCAGCCAACTCGGTGAGCCCGAGCCAGAACAGCGGGCCGCACACGAGCCAACGCGCGAATGCGCCTTCAACCCGCTCCCATGCCTCCCACCCCTTCAGTTCGGCGCCTGTCCTCCGATCGATCAGGCTCCACCCCTCGAACGCCGCCGCCGAGCGCATGAACTCGGGTTGGTGATCGCGCAAAGCGCGGATAAGCGACGCCAGGGTTACCCAGCCGCGCCCCGGAATCCGTTGCAGCATGCCGATCAAGTTGCTGCGCGCGGCCAGCGGATCGTTCGGCCAGCTCTTTCCCCGCGTTTCAACCTCGCCCCATTCGGCCAGATCATTCCACGACTCCGACTCGCGCCACAATTGGACCAGGCGGAGTTGCGCCTCGCGCGCGGACAACCCGAGGAAGGCTGCCGCGGGCTGCGGATCCAGCCGCAGGCCGTCGCTGCGCAGCGCGCCCATCTCGCGCAGAAGGTGGACGAGCATCGGCACCGCGGGGGGCAGGATCACGTGGCGCGCCAGGACCTCCCGATGCTTCCAGGCCGCCGGCGACGTGTCACTCTGCAGATTGATGCGCACGAAGGCCAACAGGGTGCAGGCATCTTCGGCCATCGACGTGCCGTTGTACCCGGGCGCTTCTCTACGCCCGAGCGCAAAGAGGTCGAATGCCGGGCCGCCAGCCGAAGCCAGCGTTGGGGCCGGCATCAAGGCCAGCAAGTCGCCTGGGATGAAGACGAACTCCTCCGGTCCACCGCGCGAGATGGCGAAACCCTTGCCCAGCCAACCGGCGTACCACAGGGCCTCGGCCACTGAGGCCGGAGAGAGCCAGGGCTGCTCGCGCTCACGGCGCGCCAGACCCATCTCGCGGATCTCGCCGTACTCGCGCCCAAATCGCATGAGCGGTATGCGCCCCCCCGACTGCCGCAGGCGGACCAGCGCCTCCTGCGCCTCGGCTGGCAGCGCATGGAACTGCAGTTGAACGCGGTCGGCATCGAGCATCGCCTGCACTAGGTGGCTGAGCGGGGCACGGCCGACCGCGCTCAGGTCGACCCCCCAGGCGCGAGCCACGGCCTTCCAGTGCAGGCTGTCTTCATCCCGCAGAACCTGAAGCAGGTCGCGCATCGCCCATCACCTATGAGAGTCCCGATGCAGGGCCGGGAGCTAGTTCACAAGCCGCAGTGCCCCCGGCACGATGCCGATCTCAACGCAGCGCACATTGGCCTCGTAGGCCGCGAACATCTCGCCGTCTGTGTGAACCGGCAGCGGTCGGTCGGCAGACACGCGCACCTTTCGCAAGCGGCCAATATGGACCGCTTTGAACCGGCCATGGCGCCCGTTCATCACCTCCGGTATCAGGCGGATCATCATCAGCCGCGAGACGCGGTGAATATAGGCGTAATCGAGTTGGCCGTCATCGGTCTTCGCTTCCGGCGTGGTAATGAAACCGCCGCCTTCGCGCGGCCCGTTGCCGACGGTGAACATAAGCAGTTCTTCGGTGAAGGAGGTGCCATCAAGCTCCACCTCCATTCGCGGAGCATCGTAATTCTCAACGATGACCTTGATGACCGACAAGAGGTACATCATGAACCCGTGAATGTGGGTAATGCGCCGGCTTTGCAGATTCACCGCCGCGTCAAAGCCGATTCCCACCGTGTTGTCCCAGTATTCCGTCCGGCCGGATTCATCCCGGATCGATCCGACATCGATGCGCCGCTCGGCAGAGCCGGCGAGGATTCGCCGCAGCGCAGCCAGCGGGCGAGTCTCAAGCCCGGTCCCGGAGACGAAATCGTTCCCCGCGCCCAGCGGCACGACGCCCAGGCGCGGGCGGCGCGCCGGATCCACGAGCATGAGCCCATTGACCACTTCATGCAGTGTTCCATCGCCCCCGATGGCAACGACCGGGTCGAAGCCCGCCATGGCCGCCTCACGCGCGAGCTGCACCGCATGCCCCGGGTAGTCGGTGCCGACCCACTGGGTGCCTCCCAGATCATCGGCGAGATGGCGCAGGTCGCCCGCGGTTTCGTAGGCTCGGCCGTGATTGGCCTGCGGATGGAGGATTAACTTGGCCTTCGTCCTGCCATCCCTCCCACCTCAGCAGAATCGTCCAAACGCTTGTGCATCATCCCGGCTGAAGGGTGACATGCCGCGCCGACATCGTGGCATTTCGGCCAAGGGC
>JAPLGX010000462.1 GCA_026389925.1 Chloroflexota bacterium | reverse complement strand
CAGCGCGCCGCTCACTTGCCAGCTGGGCTATGTCACTCCGCGCTGGATGGCCGAGGCCAAGCTGCTTGACGGTTACCGCAGGGCAATGGACGCAGCGCGTGAAGCCTGCGATCAGATCGCCCGCGAGAACCCGGCCCTCGCCGGGTACGTCGTTCCCAACGGGTATCTGCGCCGGTTCCTGATGACCCTCAACCTGCGAGAGGCCTTCCATCTGTGTGAGCTGCGTGCCCGCCCCAACGCGCACTTCGCCATGCGAGTCGTCGCATTGCACCTCGCCGAACTCGTGCGCCAGGTTCATCCGCTGCTTGGCAGCTGCATGCGCCTTAAAGACCTGCCCGACTGGAAATCCCTGGAGGCCGACTGCTTCCTGCAACCTTGACTCCCGGGTTCCATCGACGGGCCGAACGGGATGGCAGGGAATCAAAAGCGGGCGAGGCCTCCGCCGAGGAGACCTCGCCCGCTGCTTTTCGCGACTGTCCGTCAACTGGCTTGCGCCCAGCGGGCGCCCCCCGCCCGCTTATTTCGGCGAGCGCAAGGCGATGTACTTGACCGCCTCACCGACGGTCGTGATCTTTTGCGCATCCTCGTCGGAGATTTCGGCGCCGAACTTCTCCTCGAAGGCCATGATCAATTCCACCAGGTCGAGCGAGTCCGCACCCAGGTCCTCGCGGAAGCGAGCGGTTTCAGTTACCTTCTCAGGCTCAACGCCCAGCAACTCCACAATGATCGCGCGGACGGATTCGAATGTGGCTTCGGTCATCAGAGTATCCTCCCTTGTGCGGACCGCACAGCCGAGGCAGTGCCGGGAATGCCAGAGGGTCTATCGCTCGGGTCCAGGCGGTCGACTGATTCTAAGCGCATGCGCTGTGCGGGTCAAGGACGAGCAGCGCTGTTTGACACCCCTCCGACCGGCTGGTAACATGCATCGGATAGCTCTTTAAGGAACACCAGACCATGCCCGAAGTTGCGCCAACTGCCTCGCGCAAGGCGGATCACATCCGCATTAATCTCACGCAAGACGTGCAATCCGGGCTGACCACCGGCCTGGAACGCTATCGCTTCGTACATCAGGCGCTGCCGGAGCGCAACCTCGAAACCGTGGACTTGGGCACCGTTTTCCTGGCCCACGAGCTGCGCGCGCCCTTGCTGGTCTCCTCGATGACCGGCGGGACCGACCAGGCGCAAGCCATCAACCGCGTTCTGGCCGAGGCGGCCGAGCGCACCGGCATCGCCATCGGCCTGGGTTCCCAACGCGTGGCGCTCGAGGACGAACGCGCCGCTCGCTCCTTTCACGTTCGCGACGTGGCCCCCACGGCTATGCTGCTGGCCAACCTGGGCGCGGTCCAACTCAACCACGGGGTGGGTGTGTCGGAGTGCCAGCGCGCGGTGGAAATGATCCGCGCCGATGCACTCATTCTGCACCTCAACGCTTTGCAGGAGGCGCTCCAGCCGGAAGGCAATCACGATTTCTCGAACCTGCTGTCAAAGATCGGCCAGGTTTGTCGTGCCCTGCCCATCCCCGTCGTCGTCAAGGAAGTGGGTTGGGGAATCTCGGCCAAGGTGGCGCGCTGGCTGGCCGATGCGGGCGTGGCGGCGGTGGACGTCGCCGGGTCGGGCGGCACCTCCTGGTCGCAGGTTGAGATGCACCGCGCAGCCGATCCGGACGTGGCTCGTTTGGCAGGCGACTTCGTCGACTGGGGGATTCCGACCGCCGAGGCTTTGGTGCAATGTCGGGCCGAATTGCCGTCGCTGCCGCTGATCGCGTCCGGTGGAATTCGCAATGGCATTGAAGCGGCCAAGTGCATTGCCCTCGGCGCCAACCTGGTCGGCAGCGCCCATCCCTTCCTCAAGGCTGCCTCCGTGTCGCTGG
>JAPLGX010000341.1 GCA_026389925.1 Chloroflexota bacterium | reverse complement strand
AGCCACGGCCACGACTGCCCTCGGCCGATGTTCCCTGATGGCCCGCCGCGCCAGCTGACCGCGCGTGGCCACGAAGGCCTTCACGCCGTGCCGCTCGACGACGCCGAGGACCTCGTCCAGCGTTTCTTTCGAGAGGCAGCGCGGGATCAGGACGAGGAGTTCGCCCTGCCCCACCTTCCGGCCGCGGCGCAAGGCTAGGCCGTCGAACACGTCCACCGCCGCGTGCTCCACCCAGTCGCGCTCGCCGAAGCGCCGCGCCAGGTGTGATGTCCACTGCATCAGCTTGAGGAATGGGCCGCGTTCCGCGAGCCGTTCGGGCAGGAAGAGCACCGGGCCATAGAAAGAGGCCATGAGAAGCCCGAACCACACCCAGATCAGTGCCGACAGCGCACCGAGGCCGATGAACAGCACCGCCCGCGAGGGGGCCCAGAGCTGTTCGAGGCGCGGCACGAGGAGGAACGCCGCCAGGAAGGTCGCGCCGATGGCCAGCGCGATCGTGAGTGCCGCGTACCAGAAGAACCGGCGCGGCGGAGCGCTGTAGTCGCCACCGTTGGGCAGCGGCTTGCCGTCCCACTCGTCCCACTCGTGACCGAGCCGGCGATCCACGTCGAGGTGGATCAACTGGGGAGACCTGCCGTCTTGTGGCATGGATGCGTGAACGTCACGGAAGCCTGCGGGGTTGTCAAGGCGAGAAGCGGGCCCCGGCGCCGCACGGGCCACGCTGAGGCCAATGGAGAGGCGAACACGGCCGCGGCCGTGTGTCGATTTGACGTTGCCCCGACGAACGTCTGCCGGTCGGTGGCCGGACAAGCCTTACCGGATGCCATTTCGCCGCGTACTATGGTCCCGCCCGGTGTTACCAACGCAAGTTGTGCGGCGGCAACACGTATCGGTGTCCGGAGAGGTAACATGCCCCGCTATGTCATGGTGAGCGTATGCTCGAGCGTCCCCTGGCCGGCCGACGAGCAACTTGTTGACTTCGGCGGTCATGCGATCCGGTTGGTGCCGCCAAGGCGCGATCAAGCGGGAGAACTGCGCGCATATCCACTCGCGGCGATTGAGTACGTCGCCGGAGACTCGGACGAGGCCCTCGTCCAGGTCATCCGCCGATTCTTGAGCGCGCTATCTTGGCGTGACCAAGCCGGAATCAGGGAGGTCGACGTCACCTACGGGGCCCCGCTCCGAACGGGAACGCGCGTTCCCGGCAACGGGACGACGACGGCATTTGATGCCGCTGACCTCCCAGATCCACCCGACAACCGTGCGCGCATGGCGCTCGCATTCTACGGCGAGGGCATGGCTTTGATACCCGTGCACATCGCCTACAGCTTCCTGTCATTCTTCAAGGTGTTGAACATCCGGTTCGCTAAGGGCCCGGACCAAGTAGCGTGGATAACCGCGCAGTACGCTGCGAACGCGCTACCGCACTGCGCTGTACGGCTTAACGAGATTGTGAAGACAACGAGCGACGTCGGCGCTTACCTATACGGCTCGGGCCGGTGTGCGGTTGCTCATGCCTTCTCTGAACCGCTGGTCGATCCGAATGAGATCGCCCACCAGCAGCGGCTATCGCGAGACCTGCCGATCATCCGTGCTTTGGCCGCTGTTCTCATTCGCACCGAGTGGGCTGTTGCGGCTCCGCGGTGCAATGCCGCCGCATAGCAACAGCTTGCAGCGGACCGGCGCCCGGGCTCCGGCATGACAAGTCGCGGCCGCGCCCCGATGTTGGTCGGAGGATGGCGCTGTCCGCTGAAGCACGATCCGTTGTGCAGCGCCGAGGTACATCTGTCCAAGAGAGCACCTCCTGAAGGGCGGGCGCCTACCTACGCCGCCGAGAAGTTCTCGAAGGCAGTGTACGATCTTGCGGTGGGCCCCGGTGACGTGCGGTCGCGCCTGCGCTCCGCCTGCGTCGCTTTCTGGTTCGTCTCCACCGACGATCTTCCGTCTCACCTTAGCCGTAGGTTCCGCTCGCTCGAGCATGTTCTCGCTTCGCGAGGCGCTCGGCTCTCTGAAGGTCGCCTGGGGAAAGCCGTACACCTCAAACCGATGCGAAACTCCACCGGTTCCCGCATCGCGAAGATGATCGTCGAGCTGCAGTGTGAGCTCGACGACTACGTGCGGAGTTCCGCGTACCGCCGGACGTTTGGTGCACGTGGGAGGAAGACGTAGCCAAGCCCGGCCGGGGCTTCGAGGCCGAAGCTGGAATGCACAAGAGCGCTAGTGTCGTGGAGCCAGCCGCTGGTACAGGCGGGTTGCAGGGTTCGCTCGGCGCTCCCCCTTCTTGTGCGTAACCGGTGCTCGGTGCATCGTGTTCCTTCTGGGATCCGAGGGCCTATGCGGAGTGTGCCAATCTGGGTTGGCTGCTATTCGCCGCGGCCGCGGCCTCAGAGCTCTATTTCTTCCTGATGCAGCGCGCCGCCCTCGGGGTCTGCCGCGCCGGTGGGCTTCCGGACGCCGCTCGGTTTCACCTACTGCCCGCCGCCTACCGCCTTGCTTGGTGGGCAGTGGCCGTTAGGTGGCTGGCTGCCCTTCTGCTTGCCTGGTACGGATCGCTCCTAGTCGCTGTTGCGGCCGTAGCCGCTGAGTTCCTGGCTGCGGGCTCTTGGTTTGCTTGGAAAGGCATTGTCTAACAGGTTGCTGAAATACGGCTGAAACGCGATGAATTCTGCTTCGGGCACGTCGAGCGTGCGCTGGCGGCATGCCACGGAGGCGATTCGCGTCGCGCTCGGGGGCCCCTGCGCGCGCAGTCGCCCCGCGTCGCGAGGCTCACGCGCACACTCCGGCCCGAATCAGGGTGCGCATGCGCACGAGGTCGTACACGGCGTTAATGAAGGTGAAGATCCACCCGACTTTCTCGCGCCCGCGATGGTGGAGTTTGCGCAAGCCGGCAATCACCTTGTCCCAGCCAAAACTCTCTTCGATCAGTTTGCGTTTGATTTGACTGACGGTGTAGCCCGCATGGTGCGTGGTGCGCTCATCAATCGCGCTGACCAGCCGGCGCGCGTGGAGGTTTTGACTCACGTGCGGGGTCGTGTTGCAGGCGCGGGTGCCCGCGACAAAGGCCGCGTCGTCATAGCCCTTGTCCCCACCCAGCGTGCGCCGGCGCGCCCGCGGTTCGAGGGTGGTCAGCATCTCGAGACCGGCGTCCTGCTCCG
>JAPLGX010000196.1 GCA_026389925.1 Chloroflexota bacterium | reverse complement strand
GAATCGGCACTCCAAGGACGTAGATCCTCAGATGGAGGATGGGTTCGAGGTCCCTTGAACCTGTCCCTCAAGCGGCCAGCCTCTTCTTCAAGTGTTCTCTGGAGCAGGCATGGAAGAGCAGCCGCGCAACCTGCGGGGCAGCGCCGCTGAAGCGCTTTCTTGCGCGCACCCCAATAAGCACAAAGCTCAAACGGTGTGCCCACCATAGCGTGAATCAAGGACGGGGGATACAGGAGGCGCCGAGGACGAAAACAGAAAAGGTCGCCATGTCGACCTCTTGACGAGAGACGGCGTTGCATCGAACCCGCAAGGTGGGAGTGTGCGGCGCGCGACTCTCCTCGATCAGCATTTCAGGCAAGGCCCCTGCACCTCGGTATCAACCGGCCGTGTAGGCTCGTGCGAGTTGTGGCTCAGCGTTGGGGCGTCGCCAGATCCAGCTCCTAGCGCCCCGCCTGTCGCTCAAGCCGCTCCGCCATCGCCAGATATTTCTCGTGCATGCCGACGCCGATCTCCTCGTGCTCGATCCGGTCGAACGCCTCAGCCAGTCCGCCCTGTACTTCAGGTGCAATCACCCGATTCGCCATCGGGAACAACACCCCGTTCTCCTTGGCGATGTGCTGCCGCAGCAGGGCTACGTAGCCCAGCGCGTTCTGGACGACCCCAGTTTTCCATTCGGGTCGTCCCGTGGCCAGCTCCTCCGCGGCAGCCCGCATCGCGCGCGTCAGGCGCCTGCCCTCTTCATGCTCTGCCAGCATCACCGCAAGCGGACCGCCCTGCCGGGAAACTCCCGCCCTTTCCATCGCCGGGAACAACACGCTTTCTTCCTTCTTGTGGTGACAACCATCAGCGAATCCCTTGATGAAGTCAGCGGCGTCGACGAAAAAGCCTGCCTCAATCGGCTCCCCGGCATCCAGGCGCCGGGCTGCTCTGTCAAGGCTTGACACAACTCGCTCGATGACTCGGTGCTCTTCCATCAGGATCCTGGTTGCTTCCATCGGAACCGCCTCCACTCCGTCCGGGGCTCTTTCATCGATGTCCTGCCACCGGAACCCCTACCCGCCCCGAAGTTGGATGGCTTCCCATCCTCGTTCTCGGGCGATGAGCGCAAGCTCACTGCCGGGCTGGACCGCGACCGGGTGACCCACCAGCTCGAGCACAGGCAGATCGTGAATCGAATCGGCGTAAGCGGAGCTCGCCCCCCAGTCTACGTCAACGCCCCGTTTGGATACCAGCTCGGTTGCGCGTCTGGCCTTCTCGCGGCCAATCGCCACGGGCGAAGCCAGCCGGCCAGAGAACCGGCCATCCCGTGTCTCCAGGTCGGTGCCAACGACGCCCGCCGCACCCAAATGGGCACCGATGCGTTCCACGCATGGTGTCAGTCCACTGGACACGATCAACAGCAGATGGCCGAGTTGGCGATGTCGCTCCCAGCGCTCGAGCACGGGTCTGACGCCGGATGGCAGGATGAACCTGTTGGCAACCCAGTCGAATGCTCTGGCCGCCTGATGAAGATCATAGCCCCGGATCAACCAGGGCATTCGAGCAATCGCCGACCGATTGAGCGATTCTTCGGAGATGATTCCGAGCTTGTTGAGGCTGTACTTGGGCATCAACAAGGCGTAGTACAGCAAGGCCCTCAGCCAGCGCCCGTCCCGCCGGGCGTACTCGATGAACCCGCGCCCCATCGGCATGCTGTACAGCGTCCCCTCAATGTCAAACAGCGCTGCGATCATGATGATCAGATGCCTTTCTCGGCGGCCAAGCGGCACCGCAGGAAGATCCCGCCCTTCGTGGTGCCGCTGCATGAGATCCAGCAACTTGCGGGAACCCCAATGGGGGTGGGCCTTGCGCAGGCCGAGGATCTCCTCGACCACTGCTTGATCGGTCTGCCACGGGCAACTGTGCGGCCGACGGGACTGCTCTTGGTAGCCGCCGTGGCCCAGCTCTTCGAACCGGGCAATCCACTTACCCGCCCTGGTGGTCAGGCCAGGGTGGGCTGTCTTTCGGGAGATGCTGAAGCGTTCAGCCAGTTCGCTGACGGAGTAGTAGTTGAGCTGGTAGTCTTCGAGAAACCGCTCCCGTTGCTCGCTCACGGTAACACCTTTCCAAGGCATGGGTCACCTCCCCCCAGGGAAGTGGTACCCATGTCCTTAGACAATGTGCTAC